>CALFDU010000027.1 GCA_937950315.1 uncultured Saprospiraceae bacterium
GTGGGCTTTGTTGCTTACGGGTGGCTACTCGATTACACATAGTCATTCATTTAAATGTTTAATGGATTATTAAAGAATTTTATTACATCTTCTTGTTCTCCTAATCTTATAATTTGTTCATCAATTTCATCTGTTCCTAAAGTTGATAACTTTATTTGCTTAAACCTAAGGCTGCCATCTTTTTGTGGTGCCACGAGTACAGTTTGGCCAAAATCAAGATTGAAATATTTAGTATTAATTATGGCAAATTTGACACCTGTTGCCATGTGCATTGCAAACCAGTCTACATTGCCTATTGAGGTTTTTCGTCTTCCTTGACAAGTGTGATGTGGATAATTTCTTGATGAAACACTTAAAGATGAGTTTTTAGATTCAGGCTTATCTGTCAATACTAGAATGTTAAAGAATATAATATTTGATTTATTTGGGTTGTGTTCAGGTTCAATTGAATTTTCGTTAGTTGAAACAGCAAATGTTCCACCTTTTATAATCTTATCACCAATTACTAATGACAATCCTTTAGATGCATATCCATTGTATCCTGGCCCGTAATTCGCCACGGGAAATGGTAGTTTGCTTATTGGAGATTGAGTAGGCCACGTGTCATTATCAACATATTCAATTTCACTTTTCAGTATTTTCATATTCCACTTTGTCGAGTCAAATTGATTCGAATTGTATTCTTTGGCATTTTCATAGTTCCAAGAGGGCTTTGATTCTTGCGTTTCATTAGTATCATTTGATTCAATTTGCTGTTTTTCTTTGCAGCCGACTATAAGCAATATTAGAAATAGCAATTTAAGTATGTTCATCATTTTTTGATTATGTGTAACACGTTAATAACCCATAACACCCTTCAGCTAGTCGTTGATTAGCAGTTAATCAACGACTAGCTCAAAAGTTTTCCTCTCCCTTACAAAGTACCGATTTTATATCTCGTATTAAAACATAGGTGACTAAACCTTTGATTAAGATGTCGAAGTTTTTGTTGATGGGTTTTCTTGAAGCTATATCCATTAAGTATATGAGTAAAAACCAAAAGGTAACCCACGGGGGTGTGGGGAATTTTGGTTGCGAATGTGAGATAAAGTAGTAGGGTGTTTTCTGTGCTGAAATTTTGAGGCTGGGGTTTAATGATTGATTGCTACTCAAAAGTTAGATTTTCGATTTATTGAACCGCCGTATATTAGACCCGGATGTAGGGAGGGGTGAGAGAGGTGGTGTGGGCTTTATTGCTTATGGGTGGCTACTCGATTATCGTCTGGTTTTCTAACTTGCTATTTGACACATAAATCAACACTAATTCCTATTCTAGCTCCTATACTTTTAGGGAATACTTTTGCGTCATATTGTTTATATACATCGAATAAGGATTGCTTATAGGAAATGATGCCAAAAATATTTAAACGATTGTTTCTATTGTACAATACTCCGGCTCCAGGTTCAATACTTAATCTATATCTTGAAAAAGGTCCACCAGTATTAATTTCTCCATGTATCAATGTTTGATAGAAAATTGATTTATTTTCTTTTTGAAATACATGATACCTATGGCCAAAATTCAAATTTATTAATGCCATAGAAATTGATTAGGGAGATAATAATCATACCAATCATTAATTTCATCTGCTGTAAATTTCCACTGAGTTAAGCCAATTCCGTATAGCAAATTTTGTTTATCAGAAATGGGTTTATTTAGACCAACGTTTAAACCATATTCATACCCTGATTTTCTTATTAATCGATAAGATATATCACAGCAATAAGATTCTAGGGGATCATTATTTGCATATACATTTCTTAACTCAGCACTTATTTCAATTGAACTAAAAAATTTTGAAGTCGTTGTTTGAGATTTTAGCCCACTTATTGTAAACAGAGGTAATAAAAAAGTAAAAATGAATTTCATTCTAATCTTATTTAGTTGTTGAAAATTCGCAATAAGTATTAAGTTAATTTTTCAAATAGGTTCCTGGTTGTCTTTTATTCTATTTCTTTCGTTACTGGCAGCCAACGGAATAAGTGGATACGGCGTGTCTCGCTGTCTTATTTTAAACTCGAGCTTTTAAGATACGAAAAAGTAATTGAGAAGTAGAGTGGTATTCTTGAAAACTAACGAAATATGATTACCTCCATATTGTTGTCTAAAGTCAATTATTTATTAAGCTACAGACATTTTTTTAGTGTTTCCCTTTAATTCGTATTCTTGGCTAAATGCTGCAGGCTTTATTTTGAACCTCTCAGAAAGCTTCATGACCATACGTTTACTAATATTTCTTTTATAGTTAATTATTTCAGTTATCAACTGTCTTGATACATTAAGTTGTCTTGCTAGTTCGGACTTACTTAAGTTGTTTTCTTCAAGTAAGTAAACCAAAAGATCAACTGGATCCATATCCTCAGGTATACCTATCTCAAGAATAGTTTTATTGTCAAAGTCTTCAATAAGTAATTCAAGAAGGTCGATTTTCTCAGCATCCTTTTTTAGATTTTTTAAAACTAATTCTTCGTATAAATCAGTATACTTATTGTATTGTTTGAGGGTTTTAATTCTTTTAAATTCCATAATTAGGCTTTAAACATATTTACTTCGCAAGCATCAATTTTGTCATATTCTTGATGTGTGCCTACAAATTTTATAAACAAAATAGTCTGACTAGGTTCGATTTTATATCCGCAAATTAATCTGTATTTATTACTTCCCACATTAAATACAATTCGACTCTGTTTGGTCTTTTTGCAAGTTATTAAATCACTATTTGGTATAGCTTTAATTAAATCTTGAGGGGTGTTGATTGCTTGTGACTCCTTCAATCTTCTTCTAAAGTCTTCAAATTCTTTGAGCATCTTATTATTACGTTTGCAATGGTGCAAAACGTTAGACCATTTTATTAATCTTATAACCACCATTTAAAGATATAGAAAGTTTCTCGCTATGTCAACAAAATGTGAACAATGTTTTTAATTGTAGCCAACGGAATAAGTGGATGGGGCGTGTCTCTTGATCTTGCTACTACCTTAGTTATTAAGTTAGGAAAAAGTATTTTAGCAGTGGAGTGGTCGTCTTAAATATATTAGAGATATTATCGTCATGCCACAATTTTTAGCAGGTGACTTTCATCTTGTCGTATTGATGAGAAAGATGCTTGTGACCTACTTGAAGTAGTATCACAGATAGGATGCAGAACCAATATTTATACCATAGAAAAATGACTGATCTCCTTTCGGTGAAAGCCATTCCTTTTTCCTTTTCCTTGATCGCATAATTATGTATATAAATAAAACAAGGGAATTACTAAAAGTTAAAGTTGGGGCTTTACATAGGTCAAGCTTGTATGGAATATTGATTTATATTATTTATTTGATATTGTCGAAGGTGTTGAGATGGATGTGGTGACACAAAGTGATTTAAATAGAAAAAAGCTATCGCTAACCAGAGTCTAAACATCTCTTTTATTAATATTCTTTATAATCGTACACCTTGCATTCTTCCAATCCAAATTATTCAAGGCTAGATAAAGATCTAAGTCAATTTTGTGAATCGACTTTAGCTATGCATTGATTGCTGAAAATCAATGTTGAATACCGATAATTTAAGGCTAGAAATGACAACAATATCCTATTTGATTTTTATCCATAGTTCACCATTGTTATAAATCTAAATTTTAACTAATTTCACACGATACATATGAAATATGAAAAATATCCTCCTCTTATTATTTGCTATATTTTGCTGTGGCGCGGTACAATCACAATCCACCATATCCGGTAAAATTGTCGATGACCAAACGGGAGAACCAATCTTATTTGCCAATGTCTACGAAGAAGATGGATCGAACAACACCGAAACCAATTTGGAAGGTGAATTCGGCTTGACCGTTTCCGAAGGAGCTACTATTATAGTTAGCTATGTAGGTTACAAGACTTATCAATTTAAAGTAAATCCGGGAATTACGGAGTACCAAATAAAACTACAAGCCGACGCAGTACAATTAGATAATGTGGTTGTCACTGCTTTTGGAATAGAGAAAGATAAAAAAGCAGCTGGGTTCTCATTTTCAGAAGTTGGCGGCGAGGAAATAAATCAAGCAAGAGATATCAGTGTGGCCTCCCAGCTAGTAGGTAAAGTGGCAGGACTGGAGATCACCAAACCGAGCAATGGACCATCTGGATCAACTCGGATTAATATTCGTGGTTTGGCACAATTTGGAGACAACAGCCCACTTATAGTTGTAGATGGTATTATTATCGATAATACCAACGTAAACGCTGCAGGTGTGTTTGGAGGTAGAGACTCTGGTGATGGGCTCTCAGGCTTAAATCAAGATGACATTGAAAACATCACTATACTCAAAGGACTTTCTGCAAGTGCTCTATATGGTTCTAGAGGAGCAAATGGAGTAATTGTTATCGCAACTAAATCAGGAAAGAAACAAAAAGGAATTGGGGTAGATTTTACCTCTAATGTCTCCATAGATCAGGTAGCACTTTTACCCAATTTTCAAGAAGAATATGGTCAAGGTGCGAATGGTCAAAAACCAACTACCCAACAAGAAGCATTTGACAATTGGCGTAGCTGGGGAGCTCGACTTGACGGTTCTGATACACCCATCTTTAATGGC
>CALFDU010000028.1 GCA_937950315.1 uncultured Saprospiraceae bacterium
GAAATCTACGAACTTGCCCGTGAATCTTATTTTGCCGACGAGCAATTTGGGTTCACCTCAGACAAATCAGATTTTCTTCACACAGACAAATTTATTCTTGTTGACAAAAAACGAAGAATACGAGGAATCTATACAGGGCTCTTAGAGAAAGACATGCAACGATTGATTGAAGACATCCATATTTTGTTGAAAGAAAAAAGTTAAGCACAATATTTACTTTATCTATTTATTGCAATTTCAAAAAGTAGAATAAGTAGGTATTTACTGTCTGCTAAATCAATATAGATTTAGCAGACAGCACATCTACTTTAATTGGCCAACTTTCATTTAACCATAGAACCCATTTTAAAGTCCTCATGACTAGTGTTGTAAATTTGTAAAACTGAATCCGTAGCTAAACCAACCCACACAACATTTTCTCCAACAAAACAAGAACCTCATACAAATTGAGGTCTTACAATTGTACTTACTCAAATCTCCTACCTAGAACTTACATAATCATGTATCAAAATGAAATGCTTCAATGGATAAATTTTTTCATTAAAATTTAAACTTGATTACCGCCAATTATATTTTAGTAGCTTGTAAGCGAATTTCAATTCATCAATAACCCTCAATTTCAACCGGCTCAAAATCTTCAAAAATCTTCAACTCCAATTCATCAAATCTTGCTTTAAATTCAAGCCAGTCTGCTTGAAAAAATTCATTACCACCTTTGATGATTTCTTTGGCTTGTTGCTTCACTTCGTTGATGATGATTAATCCATTTGGCGAAGGAGGTCCTTCCGTCGCTCTTAAATAAGATCTAGCTCCCCATAATTTACTGGTCAAAGTATTTGGGTTTCTTTGTATTCCTTTTAATCCTACTGGATCCATGTATAAATTCATCAGCGAATCGATCTCTGTCGATAAATCCCCTGTCAAGGTTTTAAATTCGGTTTTCACAGTATCTTCTTGGGTAGCAATCACTTTGTTTACCAATCCGATGGTTTTCTTTGCTTCTTTTAATTGATCAAAAGCCTCAGTGGCCTTATCAATCGTTTTATTAAAATCTTTGTAAGCAGCAATTCCTTTTCTAACCTCAGCTTGAGAAATCGCAACTCTAGGGTCACGCAATACTTGAACCATACACATTGCTTTTTCATCTCCATTTTCTAGTACTATTTTATAATTTCCAGGAGAAACTGGCACATTTCCTGGCTCTCTGTCTTCACGCTCATCTCGTCGGCTTGGCGTGCTCACTCCCTTCTGATCCAATCTCCATCTGACAGTATGTAATCCTTCTTTCAATTTAGGCCTCAATGTTCTGATAGTATCACCTTGCTCATTCATGACGTACATGACGGGCTTTTCTTTCTTTTTACCACCTTTCCCTTTACTGTGACTTTTCCCTTCATCCATCATCTCTTTTACTTCTTCTTTTCCCCTCTTGCCTTTCTTTTTATCCTTCTTTTTATCTGTCATCTCAGTGCCACTTTTTTCTTCTTCAACCTTAGGTTTCATCCAATACCTAATATCAGCACCATAAGGCTTACTCCTTCCTTGAAAAGTAGCTTGAGCATAAAAACGCACACCCTGGTAAGATCTACTATAAGACTTGTATGCAGCTGGAGGTTCAAACAATACGAGATTCTCTTCCAACACATTTTTACTTTTGGCAATAGCACGCAAAGGACTAAAGTCATCCAAAATCCAAAAAGCTCTTCCAAAAGTACCAAGTACCAAATCATCAAATTCTTCTTGAATTTTCATATCTCTGATTTGAACATTCGGCATATCTTTTTTCCAAGGTTGCCAGTTGCTTCCTTTATCAAATGAAACATATAGTCCACCATCTGTTCCTAAGAAAAGCAGATTTTCTTCCTTTGGGTCTTGTATTACGCTACACACGAAAGAACCCACTTGATTGTCATTCACTATTCTTCTAAAAGTTGCACCGTGATCATTGGTGTGATACAAGTAGGCACTCCAGTCATCTTGTCTAAAGTTATTCACTACAACAAATGCTTCTCCTTTGTTGATTTTTGAAACTTCTATTTGGGGTATCCAAGCATTTCTAGGAACACCTGGCAATCTGCTAGAAAGTTCAATCCAAGAATCGCCTCCATCTTTGGTTATATGCAATCTTCCATCGTCACTACCAACCCATACCACATCTTTGTCATGAGGACTAGGTGCAATTGAAAGGAGCGTACAATGGTTTTCCGCATTGGTGGCATCAATGGTAAGCCCCCCTGATTTATCCTGGTGCAATTTATCTGGATTATTGGTCGTCAAATCTCCTGAAAGTGTTTTCCATGACTTCCCTTCATCAGGACTATAGTGTACATATTGACTTCCATAGTATAGTCCACTTTCGTTAAATGGATCAATCGCCAAAGGAGCATTCCAATTGAAACGTTGGTTCATGCTATCCGGTACATTGGGTTTGATAAACTCTGTATGGCCCGTTTCTTTGTCCCACTTTCCAATGTTTCCGCCTTGCGACATGGCGTAACCATATCTATTGTTGTATGGTAATGCTGCTACATCAAATCCATCACCAAAATACAATTCTTGCCAATCGGCTTCCGTTACACCACCCGACTTCAAAGCAAATCCAGGACCAACCCAACTTCCATTGTCTTGCATCCCTCCATATACATTATACGGAAAGTCATTATCTACTGCTACATGATAAAATTGTCCTACTGGAATATTATGCACAAATCGCCAATTGTCTCCTCCATCTCTTGAGATATTCAATCCACCATCGTTACCATTGATCATATAGGAAGGATCATTTGGATCAATCCAGAATGCATGGTGATCTGGGTGAACAGAATTTCCATAATCCATAATCGTTTCAAAAGTCCTACCTCCATCTTCTGATTTAGATACATATGACCACAAATTGAAAATTCGATTTTCATTGCTTGGATCCACATAGATTTCTGAATAATAGAATGGCCTGTTCCCAATATCCTCGGTGGATATCAACTTCCAGTTTTCACCTCCATCTGTAGATTTATAAAAACCATTTTCTTCAGCCTCAATCAAGGCATAAACAATATTCGGTTTAGAAGGAGCAATGGCTATTCCGATTCTACCCAATATGCCTTCAGGCATTCCTTCTTCTTCTGTCAGACGTTTCCAATTTTCTCCTCCATCATATGTTACATACATGCCTGATCCCTCTCCGCCAGAATTAAAGTCCCACGGGGTACGTCCATATTCCCACATAGCCACGATAATCTTATTTGGGTTGGTTGGGTCTTGCACCATGTCAGCCACACCAGTTCTTTCATTAACAAATAAAACATTCTTCCATGTCTTTCCACCGTCGATGGTTTTAAAAACACCTCTATCCTTACTTGGTCCCCAAGCAGATCCAGTCGCACCGACATAAACCTCTTTTGAATTATGAGGATTTATGATAATCCTGTGAATCGTTCTTGTATTTTCCAGTCCCATATCAGTCCAAGTCTTACCGCCATCAATTGACCGAAACACACCTCTGCCACTATTGTGCGAATTCCTAGGATTTCCTTCACCCGTTCCTACCCATATCTCGTCTGGATTATTCTGATTTATCTTAACCGCTCCGATGGATAAGGTTTTCTGATCATCAAATATCGGATCCCATGTAGTACCACCATTTATTGACTTCCATACACCACCCGATGCAGAACCGATATAAATAATATTACTATTTCTTTCGACGGCATCTATGGCAGTAATTCTTCCGCTCATTCCAGCTGGTCCAATACTCCTAAATTTTAATCCATCGAAATTTTCTAAATCAACTTGACCAGTAGCATCAAATGCCCAAAAAGATAGAATAATTAGTAAGAATTTGAAATTTTTCATGTTTACCTTGTCTTTGTTACCTATTTCGTAAAAAATGTGCTTGAATTTAAACAATCTTCCCTATTCGAAGGTACTTACACCCAGTAACTACTTTCTTTTGTATCTCATTCTCATCATTTACCCGACGAATATTCCCAATCATTCAGTTATTGTCGTATAAGAAGTAGATATTAAAGTAGATTTAGTGAATCCGAAGTTTATAAACTATGAATTAGAAACAATCTTCTTATTTTACCCTAGTAAACCGGAACGACCTTGAAAAGACTCTTTTATTCTTTCATCATACTATTAATCTGGAGCCAATCTTCATTTGCTCAATGTGATGTAAGTGTAGAAGTACCAGATGATATTATCCTCTGCACCGAAGATGAGGTCAATTTAGATGGGATCATATCAGGAACTGAATCATGCTTCAACTGGACTTCTGACCATGGGTATTTTAATGATAATGAAACTAGTCCATTCGTTTTTGTAGATCAAAATACAACATTTACATTTACGGCCTTTGGATCAATACCTGGACCCAACCTAATTACCAATGGCGATTTTGAATCCGGTGACGATGGAAGTTTTACAACTGATTATGCTGTCGGATCAAGTGCTTGCCCAATCAATACCCTTGGATTTTTAGAATGCGAGGGAGTATACGAGATAATTCCTAGCCCTTCTGATGGTCATACCAATTTTGATCCTTGTGACCCTTTAGGATCTCAACAAATGGTTGTCAATGGTGCAGAAAATCTGCAAGAAATCTGGTGCCAAGAAATTGATGTAATAGAAGGCCTGAAATACGAATTCAGTGCATGGGCCCAATCGGTAAATCCAGTCTCTCCTGCCGAGCTTCAATTTGCGATAGATGGACAACAGATTGGATCCATCCTTAGCTTAAGCTCTTCTACATGCGATTGGACTCAAATTCAAGAACTTTGGCTTGCAACGAGTTCCACAACAGTAGAAATATGTGTTACCAACCAAAATACAGCTGAAGACGGCAATGACTTTGCTATTGACGATATTTTCTTTGGAGAATTATGCAGTGACCAAATGGAAATAATTGTAACTGTTGGCGATCTCAGCATTGACCCGGATTTCCCTGACGAATTTAACTGTAGTATCGATGATATTGAACTAAATCTAAATCCATCTGGATCCAATGACCCCTTTACTTTTGAATGGACGAGTCCAGACTTCAATATTATAAATCCAGACTTAGATGGGAATGCCACTGTGTTTTTGCCAGGCACCTACATTGTAGAAGTAACAGATGCTCTTGGATGCACCATGGAACACTTTTTTGACGTGGAAGGAGATCTCGATGTACCAGAAATAGAATTAGAACCCAATGAACCTATCCTTTTATGCGGTGATAACTTTGTAGAGATATTCAACAATGAAGATCAATCATCGTATGATTACTTTTGGGAATTTGACAGCGACTTCATCAGTAACGAAGAAGTTTTGGAAGCGACTGATCCTGGAGAATATTTTCTTACTGTAACTGACAGCGGCAATGGCTGTACCTCCACAGCTAGCATCGTGGTTTTGATTGATGACAATGTTCCAACAATTGAAGCCGAATTCAGCAACGATATTGATTGTAACAATCCTACGTCTGAACTTATATTGAATACGTCCGATGTCTTGAGCTCCATTGAATGGTATGACGAAAATGGAGATTTGGTCACAGACAATATTGTTACAGCAGGAGGGTTTTATAGTGTTACAGCGACAGGCGAAAATGGTTGCACGGCAGATGACTTTATCGTCATACCAGAAATTGATTTTAACCCTCAATTCACCATATCCACTTCCAATCCAATTAATTGTACCACTCCTACTGCAACGTTAACCGTAGACATAGTAGGTAGTTTTAATTTTGATTGGTCGGGGCCAAATGGTTTCACCGCCACTGGAAATGATCTTGAGGTATCTGAAGGCGGAACCTACAATCTTGTTATTTCTGATGACAACGATTGCTCCATCGACACCCAGATAACAATATCAAGCGACTTTACCGAACCAGAAATAGAACTTGCACCAATTTCAACTCTGGACTGCGATGTACCAAGTGTAAACATATTTGTATCTAATTTCCAATCTGGCAACCAATACAATTGGCTACTACCAAACTCCTCAACGGCAAATGGACAATCAATCAGTGCATCAACCCCCGGGAACTATACCCTTACCGTAATAAGCCCAAATGGATGCTCAAATGATTCTATCATTACGGTATTAGCCGGTGGTAATCTACCCACACTAAACATATCCGCAGATCCTATCAATTGTATAAATACAACAACAGACTTAATAGCAACAGGTACATACGATGATCTAACATGGAGTGATAGTGAAGGGACTATTTCTGACCTGATAGTCGATGATGAAGGATGGTATTTCGCTTTTGCAGATAATGGAAATGGATGTAATATTTTAGATTCAATTTTTGTTAGCCTTGACACCCTTTCACCAGCACAAGATTTTAGTGATGCCATTTTAGACTGTGATAATCCAAATATTATTCTTAGCAACGGACTGGATGACAATTATAAATACGACTGGACACTGCCAGATGGAACCACAAGCAACGAAGTCGATCTATTTACGGATGAAGTAGGAACCTATTCCGTAATCGTAAGTTCAATCAATGGCTGTACTTCTATGAAAACAATTGAAGTTACTTCTGTGATAGATGAACCAACATTTGACGTAAGTGGAATAGAACCTTTGAATTGTCTAACGACCGAAGTCTTTATTGAAATCGACGCCATTTCTGATCTACAAGCGATCAGCTTAACAGGTGATCAAGGAGTCCAACAAGGATCCACCTTTACTTTGACAGAACCCGGTGATTACCTTGTCGAGGTGATAGGCACCAATGGATGTCCTGGCGATTTTGCATTCACCATCCCGATTGATACAACTGTTATTGAAAGCATCGTTGATATTGAAAATATCAATTGTCTTTTCACTTCAGGCCAATTAAGCATAACAAATCAAACGCCAAATTATAATTATCAATGGAGGCAAGCAACTGATACATTGGTCGGACTCAATTTTGAATCGGAATCAACAGAAGCAATACTTCTTACGACAACCAATGTAGAAAATGGATGTGATGACGAAGATGTTTTCATCTTTGAAATTGATACCATTCCTCCTACCTTGACTTACCAAGTTTCGCCACTGACTTGCACCCAACAAGAACAAGAAATATTTCTATTCCCAGATGGTGATTACGAATACGGTTGGATTTTACCTGATGGCAGTATAACAATTACTGACAGTTTAATTGCACAAGACACAGGAGTGTATCAACTCATAGTCTCTGGTGAAAATTTCTGCACCAACGATTATGACATTCAAGTATCTGGAACAATCGAGTTACCCGTATTTGAAGTCATACAACCAGCCCCAATTGATTGCAACAACGAAACAACCACCATTGCCGTATCCTCAATGCAACCACTCGCTGGTTTTACTGCAACGCTTGATGGCAATTCTTTAAACTTTGGAAATGGTGAATTGGTTACAGATCAACCAGGAGAATGGACACTGCAAGCCACTGCGGCAAATGGTTGTACCAACACCGTAGATTTCATCATAGAACTAGATACGTTTCCACCTAGCCCAACACTGGAAATTGAAAACATCGATTGTATAAATGACACAGGACTCATCACAATCACTAACCCGATGCCTGGAGATGTATTTACATGGGAAGATGCTACCAATGGAATTACCTCCAATGATTTTAGCATTTCGATAAATCATGAGCAACCCATTTCGCTTTTGGCAATCGGTAGTAATGGATGTGACGCAACCCTCGAAGCATCCATAAGTATTGATACGATTGCTCCTCCGTTAAATCTAACTGCTGGAGAATTGACATGTACACAACCAATTGCTGCCTTAGAAGTGATCGACCCACTCAACAATATTGCATACGAGTGGTTTTTTGACGAGGAGTTTATAGAAGAAAACACTAGCATAAACTCCAATCAAGCAGGACAATATACGGTTGATGCATTTAACCCGTCCAACAATTGCACCACCACAAAAACAATCGAGTTATTGGCAGAACCAATGCCAGTTGATTTTGAATTTGATCTTATCGAACCGCCTTGTGGAGAGGAAGAATTCTTGGTAGAAAATATCTTTGTCATTGGTGGAACAGGGCCATATGAATACAACACAAATCCAAACAACCCCAACTGGATGGATGAAGATATAAGTAGCATTTTGTTTGAAGGTAACAACACAATACAAATCCAAGATGCCAATGGATGCATACTTGAAACAGACCTAACACTTTCCATTCCCGAACCTGTCGAAGCTGAATTGATTGAGGTAATTCTTTTAAACTGGGGCACAGACACGACTCTAAATTTATTGATCAATAAACCACTCGAAAATATTGAATCAATCTTATGGTCACCAGACACAGGATTAAGTTGCATTGATTGCACCAACCCTACTCTTACTGCTATAGAAAACCAGATCTACAGTGTGACAATTGTAGATACAAACGGGTGTGAAACTACCGTAGAAATCAGAGTTGATGTGATAAGAAATTCTTCTATTTATGTCCCAAATGTTTTTACTCCTGAGAACCAAGACAACAACACCTTTTTCCCGTTTGCAACAGAGGACCAAATAAAACGAGTAGATAACTTTTATATATTTGACAGATGGGGCAATCGAGTATTCGCCAACACAGAATTCTCTCCCAATGACCCTTCCGCTGGGTGGGATGGCAGTATGTTAGATGGGAATGCACAGGCTGGAGTGTACACCTACATCATGGAAATTGTTTACTTGGACGATAGCACAGAAACAATAGCTGGTGACGTAACTTTACTCAGGTAATCATAAGTCAAAAGGAATTTCTATTTCATAACTGGTGCCTCTATTGGGACCCGTATCGACAACAAGTTCTCCATTCAAAAATTCTACTCGAGATTTTATACTTTTCAAACCGACACTTTTCTCAACATCAATTGTGTCCAAATCAAACCCTATCCCATTGTCTTCTATGGTAAAATGATAACGTCCATCTGTTGCAGAAGCTTGAATAAGAAATTGAGAAGCCTTAGAATATTTTATCGTATTGGTAACAGCTTCTTGGACAATACGATACAGCATAATCTGCGTTTGTTCTGACATATTTTCTTCTGAAGTAAACCACTGGGGTTTGATTATCAAATCTCCAGAAGTATTCACTTGGTCAGCAAGATCCTCGATTGCAGCAAACAAACCCAAATTCACCAATGCTCCCGGCATCATATCCTGTGAAATTCTTCTTACCTCGTCGTATGCAGAATTTACAAGGTCTTCCGTTTTGGCCAACAGATCTATATTCTCAAATTTTTTTATTTCGTCATGAACATTTTTCATCTGCAGCTTCACGGTGGATAGTATGCCACCCAACCCATCATGTAAATCTTGGGCAATTCTTTTTCTTTCAATTTCCTGACCTTCTATCATGGAAGACAATGCAAGAATTTTATTTTCATTCTTTAACTCATTGATCTTTTGATTTTTGATCTCAATGTTTTTTATTGACAATATTTTGGTTCTTCTATTACGCTGAAATAAAATAAACAAACCTGAAACTCCCAAAAGTGCAACCAATCCCAAATATCTAGCTAACACTTTTTCTTTACTTTTTTGATTCTGAATTATTAGTTTTTGTTTTTGTATCTCAACATCTTTAATTTTTGTTTCATACTTAACATCCAATGTTTTTACTTCATTATTAAATTTTTCTTTACTCAGTGAATCCGTCAAAAAATGATATTGCTTTTGATATACAAACGCATTCTTCCAGTCAGCTTTACTCTCATACAATTCTTTCAAAGCCCCATAGGATTCATTAACTCCAAAGTGATAATCTAGTTGTTCAAACAATTTCAATCCTTGTTTCATTGAATATTCCGCTTGCGCAAATTTAGATTGCTGAAGGTAGACCAGTCCTAGATTTTTGAATGCAGTTGCCTTCAATCGATCGTCGTTAATACCTTCTGCATGAGATAAAGCCTCTTTGTAATGTTTTATGCTTTGATCAAAATCTTCTTCTTTGTAGTACCAATCACCGATGGCAATCTCTGCTTCACTCGATCCTCTCACGTACCCAATCTTCTCGAATTGTTCTTTCGCAAATTGAAAATAATAGAATGAAGAATCCCTATCATCCTTTTCCAAATACCGTAAGCCGATATTTTTTGCGGTTACCCCCATGGCTTCCAAGTCATTAAACTCAATTGCTTTATTTAATAATTTCATTGAAATGGAAAAAGACTCTTCTTCTTTATCCAAATCTGAGTACAATCCTGCCAATCCACCTAACGCCCTCAAATAGGTTGATTTTTTACCAGAAGCTTCTCCAATTCTAACAGCTTCCATTTGGTAAGAAATTGCATCTTCAAATAAATAAAGAGCTCGAGAAATGGTCGCCAACGCATGTAAATTTCGCGAGAGATTAGATTGATCTGTGTCGTCGAGTTCTTTTTTTATCTGATAGGCAGTATCAAGATAATATTTTGCGCTATCCAGATCATTGGTATAATACTTTAAGACCCCTATGTTTCCTAAGGTGGCAGAAGTAGACTCAGGATCATCCATCATTATGGAATATCTGACTGCTTTACTCATTGCTTCCTGCGCCTTGTCGTATCTTGAAGTACCCGTATAAAAAGAAGCCAAAGAAGTATACATTTGGTACCAAGCCAAATGATCATTTTGCTCAAAGGCTATTTCCTCCATCGCTTGAATGTGTGCCAGTACTTTAGAACTATCCGCACTTGCGTAATATGCAGCCAAACCTTGATGAGCATTTATCTTGTCCTTCCATCCTTGAGCATTATTAAGTTGCTGTTGCAAACTATCCAATTGTGCTGCTGCATCAAGAGACAATAAAAAGAAGGAAATCAAAAAAAGACACTTGTACATATCAATGCTTGCGTTAAGAATACAACTCATCAAGATAAGTTGGCCAAAATTAATCATTAGCGATACTTCTAATATCCCCTTTTTGAGGGAAACTCACTATTTCCTTAGCCTAAAACCTAAGCCAATAATGCTTACTCAATCACCCAAAAAGTCTGGTTGACTGATCTTAAAATCTCCAATTTCACATTGAAGAAGAGCGATTATCTCTTATTTCCACAGATGTGACGTCTATTAAGCTTGTTAATTCAATAATTAACCATAATAAACAGTCAAGAACCTATTACCATAAGTTAGACTTTATATCTTTGCGCGCTTAATAAACACTATGGAATCCATACGAAACATTGCGATTATTGCCCACGTAGATCACGGGAAAACAACACTGGTTGATAAAATCATTTATGAGTGTCAGACCTTGGAAAACAGGACTGAGTCAAAAGAACTTATACTTGACAACAACGACCTTGAAAGAGAAAGAGGAATTACCATTCTTTCCAAAAACGTTTCTGTTAACTACCAAGGGGTCAAAATCAATATTTTAGACACACCTGGTCACGCAGATTTCGGTGGAGAAGTAGAGCGTGTTTTAAAAATGGCCGATGGTGTATTATTATTGGTTGATGCTTTTGAAGGAGCTATGCCTCAGACTAGATTTGTACTTACCAAAGCGATCAACTTAGGTCTTAAGCCTATTGTTGTTGTCAATAAAGTAGACAAAGAAAACTGCAGACCTGAAGATGTTCAAGGAGAAGTATTTGACCTCATGTTCAATCTTGGTGCAACAGAAGACCAATTGGATTTTCAGACTCTTTTTGGTTCTTCCAAAGAAGGATGGATGAGTTTTGACCACAATCAAAGAACTCAAAATATCCAACCGCTTTTAAATGCAGTAATCGAGCATATCCCAGAAGCACCTTACCACGAAGGTACTCCCCAAATGCAAATAACCTCATTAGACTTTTCAAAGTTTACAGGTAGAATTGCAATCGGTAGAGTTACGAGAGGTGATCTTCATGAAGGACAAGACTATATACTCTGCAAAGCGGATGATGTAATGAAGAAAGTAAGGATCAAAGAGCTTTTTGTTTTCGTAGGTCTAGGTAGAGAAAAAGTATCAACCGTAAGAAGTGGAGATTTGTGTGCTGTAATCGGATTGGATGATTTTGACATTGGTGACACCATCGCTGATCTTGAAAACCCAGAACCACTGCCTAGAATCTCAGTAGATGAACCTACCATGAGTATGTTGTTTACAATCAACACTTCACCGTTCTTTGGACAAGAAGGAAAGTTTGTCACATCAAGACACTTAAGAGATAGACTCTATAAAGAAACTGAAAAAAATCTAGCCTTAAGAGTAGAGGATACTGCTACCGAAGACAAATTCAATGTTTTTGGGAGAGGGATACTTCACCTTTCTGTTCTTATTGAAACAATGAGAAGAGAAGGTTATGAATTACAGATTGGAAAACCAGAAGTAATCATCAAAGAAATTGATGGTGTAAAAAGTGAACCATTTGAACTTCTAGTCATTGATGTTCCAGAGCAATATGCAGGAAAAGCCATAGAGTTGGTAACACAAAAGAAAGGAATGTTGAGTGTAATGGAACCGAAAGGAGATGTTCAACACTTAGAATTTGACATTCCATCAAGAGGATTAATTGGACTAAGGAACAACATGCTTACTGCTACGGCAGGAGAAGCAGTCATGACACATAGATTCAAAGAGTACAGACCTTTTAGTGGAGAAATCAATGAAAGAGCAAAAGGATCATTTGTTTCAATGGAAGCTGGTCAAGCATTGGCTTTCGCTTTGGATAGACTCCAGGACAGAGGAAGATTTTTCATCAAACCTGGAGACAAAGTGTACAAAGGTCAAGTTCTTGGTGAAAACTCAAGAGCCAACGACATGGACATCAATGTAATCAAAGGAAAAAAATTAACCAACATGAGATCTTCTGGTGCAGACGATGCTGCAAAGCTAGCTCCACCGATTATCTTTTCTCTAGAGGAAGCTATGGAGTATATCAAGAAAGATGAATACCTTGAGATCACCCCAGAGAGTATCAGAATGAGAAAAATCAACTGGCGTTAATACCATTTCTTAACAATTTTATTGTCTTTATTACTTTTAGTTGGTCTATAATCAACCAATTTGGCTATTGATTAAATTTAAATTGCTGTTTTTTCCGTAATTTGTAGTAAACAATACGATATGACATTATTCAGGTATATTACTACTCTCCTTACTATCATGCTTTTTATCGGTAGTATGTCAGCTCAATTGACATACGAAAACGTCAGCGACCAAGTAGGCTTTGGCCAATTTGGAGGCCTTACGGATTGTATTGTGGATATGAATGGAGATTATTTGGATGATATTGTGGTCGTCCAGTTTAACTCAATGACAATCTTTTATCAACAAGAAGATGGCAGCTTCAGCGAAAGAGTATTCAATTGGAATTTCAATGCATTGCCTAGTTGGTCAATCACTGCCGGAGATATCAACGGTGATGGTTTCAATGATCTTGTATTAGGTGACGGCGAAAAAGTGGGTTTCTTCATGTCTGAAAACAATGGCAACTCATACTTTGAAGTGACATTCCCTGAATTTATTTTTGCTCAGCGATCAACACTTTCTGACATCGATCAAGATGGTCACCTCGATGCATTTGTATGTAATGATGTTGCTATCAACCATGTCTACAGGAACATGGGAGACGGTACATTACAACTGGATATTTCAATGTTACCGACAGCAGACATGGCAGGAAACTACGCCAATTTATGGACAGATTATGACAATGATGGAGATCAAGATTTATTGATTACCAAATGTTTGGTTGGATCCAATAGTGCATCTGATCCAGAAAGGATCAATCTATTGTACAGAAACAACGGTGATGAAACATTTACTGAAGTTGGCGCTTCCGCAAATATGAACGACAATGCACAATCATGGGTTACCAATATGGAAGACTATGACAATGATGGAGATTTTGATGCCTTTATCGCAAACCATGATTTTGCTAACAGGTTTATGATCAACAATGGAGATGGCACATTTACTGATATTATTGACTCTACTGGAATAAATAAATTTGATCTGGGCGCTTGGGGATCTAACGCTGCAGATTACAACAATGACGGATTTGTAGATATCATGTTGGACACCGAAAGAAAAATTTACTTAAACAATGGAGACTTGACATTTACAGAAGTAGAAGTACCTTTTGGTGATTTTAATAGAGGAGCTGTTGGAGATTTAAACAATGATGGAAGCCTTGATTTCATCATGAACAACAAAGCATTTATAAGCACAACACAACAAGGAAACTGGCTTAAAGTAAATCTAAAAGGTTACAAAAGTAACAGCAATGGAATCGGAGCAAGACTAGAATTACATGGTGAATGGGGAATGCAATCTAGAGAAATTAGATCAGGTGAAAGCTATGCCTCTATGAGTCATTTAAACGGTCATTTCGGTATCGGAGAAGCTACTTCGATTGATAGCCTAGTTGTAAAATGGCCAAGTGGCATAAGAACTGTAGTTGTACAACCAGATGCAAACACGACACAATTTGTAGAAGAATTTGAATGCCTTATAGGAGATGTGCCTGTTACATATGTCGGCAGTTTAAGCCTGTGCCCTGGCGAAGAAATTTCACTTTCTGGACCAAATGATTTTGCGGAATACCTTTGGAGTAATGGCGAAACCACGCAATCAATCACAGTCAACGAAGCTGGCTCTTACAATTTACAAGTTACATCAGATGACGGTTGTGTAGGATTCAACAATGAAATTCAAGTAACTGCAATCGATGATTCTCCACCAACACTTTCTGAATCTGGTGAGTTTGAAATATGTGCTGGAGAGGAAATCAATGTATCTGTTATAACCACACAATCGGGCATTACTTGGAGTAATGGCCTTACAGACAATCAAATTACAATCACTGAAACTGGAGAATACTTTGTCGAAACCACCAGTCAGTGCAACAATGAAATACTTACATCAGAATCTGTATTTGTCAATGTAGTAACCCCTATCGACCCAATTGTAACCGACGTCGATGTTGCTGCAGGTGATTCCGCAACATTGATGGCAGAAGGAGAAAATCTATTCTGGTATGCTTCGGAAACAGGAAGTACTCCGGTTTCCATTGGAAACACATTTACAACACCAGTGATCAATGAAATAACCACTTACTATGTAGAAAGTATCATTGTAGGACCAAACGGGACACAATGCAGAAGTAATCGAGTTCCTGTTACTGTGGGTCTAACTAGCACAGAAGAGATCATCCAAGAACTTGGAATTGATATTTATCCTAATCCTGCAACTGCCTTGATAAACATCGATATTGAACTTGCATCTGAAATTCATAAGATACAGTTATTCAACAACCTAGGACAACTTGTTTCAAGTGTGCCAGCAGCCGAACTAGGTCAATCGACTATATCCATTGATTTATTGGATATGCCTACAGGAAACTATACACTAAAAATGAACACAAGCAAAGGTGTTGCATCTAAAAATATCATCGTAACTAAATAAAATTTATTGCGTAAACCAAAATAGAAAGAGCCCGCAACCAATGGCTGCGGGCTCTTTCTATTTTAATCTTTTACTTCTAAACAAAATCCTCAGAGACAAGAAGAATCAACTTTAAAAAATCAAATTCTTTTCCTACTTCAAGTTGTGAAAAACACGTTGTACATCTTCATCTTCTTCCAACTTGGCGACCATCTTCATAACATCCTCGACTTCACTCTCCCCCAGTTCCAACATATTTGAAGGAACCCATTCCGTTCCTGAACTCTTCACCTTCAATCCTTTTTCTTCCAAAGCCTTCTGCATTGTTCCAAATTCAGAAAAGCTTGCTCTGATGATGATTACATCCTCATCATTATCATTCTTCCCTTCTCCGACTTCTTCCAATCCATGATCAATCAATTCCAATTCCATCTCATCCATATCAAGACCTTCAGGATCCAACTGAAATACAGCGTACTTGGTAAACTGAAAACTTACAGAACCTGTTGTACCCAATGAACCTTTCGCTTTGTTGAAGCAGGCTCTTACATTGGCCACCGTACGGGTATTATTATCCGTTGCTGTTTCCACAATCACGGCTATTCCATGGGGTGCGTATCCTTCAAACATTACCTCATCGTAATTGGAAGTATCCTTACCCATCGCACGCTTTATTGCCTGCTCAATTTTGTCTTTCGGCATGTTTACCGCACGCCCATTCTGGATAGCTCTTCTTAGGGTTGGATTATTTTCGGGATCAGGTCCACCCGCTTTTACTGCGATTACAATCTCCTTCCCAACACGACTGAATTGCTTTGCCATTCTATCATATCGAGCAAACATGCTGGATTTTCTAACTTCAAATAATCTTCCCATTGCTTATTAATTTTGCTGCAAATATATTTTATACACCCTTCTAATGGCGATGTTTTGATTAATTTTTTCTTAAAAGCCAGAATCCAAAGTGGATTCAAGCATTTTTTGTCGAAAAATTAATTCTAAAAAAAACAATTACTGTCTAAAAATGAGCGAAATACATATAATAAATTTATTTAATATGTATTTTGTGTCGTTATTGACAAAACAATGACCTCCCCAACCTGCGTTAATGTTGTATTAAGGCCAAATTACTGAGGTTTAGAAGCTTAGAAATGCCTAATTTTAGAATATGTTAGAACTTTAAATAACAAAATGAATATGAAGAGCTTAATATTGATTGGAATTTTTGCCATGAGCGGCTTTTTTGCGGCTTGGTACCCGAAAGTTGATTTTGCAGAAAAAGAAAGTATGATTTTGGATGCTGTGGTAAGATTCCTCGATGCATACCATTTCTCTCCTCAAGCTATTGATGATGAATTCTCTAGCAAAGCATATGACCTCTATTTGGATTACATCGATAATGGTAAAAGATTTTTGACGGAAGTCGAAGTAAATGAACTAAGCGCATTCAGAACTCAAATCGATGATCAAGTAAATCTAAGAACTACTGGCTTCTTCGATTTGTCCATGGACAAATTAGAATTGGGCCACGAAAGAGCCAAAGGCATATTTGCAAAGTTAATCGATGGAGAGATTCCTATCAGCACTGACAGAACCATTGAAATGGATACTGAGAAAAGAAGCTTCTCAAAAGACGAGGCTGCTCTGGAAAATTTCTGGCTTGATATGCTTTCATATGATTTAATAGACAGAATCAAAGACAAACAAGAAGAACAACAGGATAGCGTTACCAAACTCAGCCTTGAAGAAATCAAAGTGAAAGCTACTTCAGAAATGAAAGAATCATACGAAGACTGGTTTGAAAGAATAGAAAAAACAAGACGTTCTGATTATTTCGAAACGTTTGTAAATACGATTACGCATGTATTTGACCCTCACTCAGATTATTTCAATCCTAAAGAAAAGGAAGATTTTGATATTAGAATGGGCGGTAAACTTCAAGGAATTGGGGCGAGATTGGTTGCCGATGGTGAATACACAAAAGTAACCGAAATCATACCTGGCGGACCTGCATGGAAAGGTAAAGACCTACAGGCTGATGAATTGATCATGAAAGTAAGGCAAAAAGGAGAAGAAGAAGCACTTAATATTCAAGGAATGAGAGTAGACGATGTCGTCACATTCATCAGAGGAGAACCGGGGACTGTCGTGTTCTTAACCGTCAAAGGTGTTGATGGTGCAGTAAGAGTGGTAGAGATCGAAAGAGATGAAGTCATCATTGATGAAGGTTTCGCTAAGTCACTCATCTTAAGTGACTCAGATGGCGTTGATAATATTGGATACATCAAATTACCAAGATTCTACGATAGCTTTGAAGGCAAAGTAGGAAACAGTTGTGCCAAAGACGTTGCTGCAGAAATTGAAAAATTAAAAGACAACAATGTAAATGGAATCATCCTTGACTTAAGAAACAACGGAGGAGGATCATTGAGAGATGTTGTTACAATGTCTGGTCTATTTATAGAAGACGGACCTATCGTACAAGTTAAACCAAGAGAAAAGAAAGCATTCTTGTATGAAGATCGTGACAAAGACGTACAATACGACGGACCAGTGATAGTAATGGTCAATGAATTTTCTGCTTCAGCATCAGAAATTTTAGCTGCAGCTTTACAGGATTATAAAAGAGCAATCATTGTGGGTAGCAAGTCTACATTCGGAAAAGGTACGGTGCAAAGATTTGTGAATCTTGATGAAGCATTTAGAGGTGATGATAAATTCAAGCCTTTAGGTAATCTAAAAATCAGCATGCAGAAATTTTACAGAATCAATGGAGGTTCTACTCAATTGAAAGGTGTAGTACCAGACATCATCTTACCAGATAACTATCACTACATTGAAACTGGAGAAAAAGATTACGATTACGCAATGGAATGGACAGAAATAGATGACGTTGATTATAAGCAAGATGTATATGTCATTAATGACATGGACTATTTTGTAAACAATAGTGCAGCACGAGTGGCGAAAGATGAGAATTTCAAGTTGGTTTTAGAAAATGCAAAGAGGTTGAAGGACATGAGAGATGATAGTAATTATCCGCTTGACCTAGATCAGTTTTCTACCAAAATGAACGAAAGAAAAGAAGCATCAGAAAAGTTTGACGATCTATATGAAGAAGATATTCAACAGTTGATGATTGCCAATCTTCCTCAAGATGCAGAAGCTATTGGATTTGACGAAAGTAAAGAAGCTAGAAATGAAGAATGGATTAAATCAGTTCAAAAAGATTTCTACTTGGAAGAAACGATGCATATCATGCAAGACATGATTAACAAAAAATAAAAAAAATCCTTCCGCTACTGGCGGAAGGATTTTTTTTGCCCATATCTAAAGTACATATTGGTCAATATCGAAATGGGTTTTTTATATTGTGGTCACAGAAAGCAAAAATGCAATATTTTCTAGAAGGATTAGGTTTTGGACTCCTATTGACAGTATCTATGGGGCCAATATTTGTAGCGCTTGTTCAGACATCTCTTGAGAAAGGATTGAAGCCTGGTATCACTGTTGGCATAGGTATATGGAGCAGTGATGTCATCATTATCGGCACCACTTTGTATCTCGTATCATTGGTAAAAGAACTTGTGGCAAGCCCTACCTTTAATTTTTATATGGGATTGGCTGGCGGGTTGGTCATGATCGTTTTCGGATTGTCCATGATCAAGCACAAAGCTTCAGTAAATTTCGAAGGACAAACCTATTCGGCAAAGAACTACGCAGGGTTTTGGATGAAAGGCTTTTTGGTTAACACACTCAATCCATTTACCTACATCTTCTGGTTAGGCGTCATTGCAACACAAGTTTTTGCAAGAGGAGTATCTGTTCCCAATACCATTATATTTCTGTCATCCATTATGTTTGTTATCGTCGCTTCGGATCTCTTAAAAATAGCAGCTGCCAGCTTTATTAGAAAAGGACTCCAACTTAAACACATTGATTTTGCAACCAATGTTGCAGGCGTTTTCTTGATCGTATTTGGGATTGCATTGATGTACAATGCATTTTGGCCTACCGTCCAATAATCAGATGGTTACAAACATATTTAATCCCAAGATATTTCTTCTCAATCCTGGACCATCATTTAAAAATCCTATCCGTCTATAATTTAACCTAAACTTCATTTTGTCCAATGGATATTCTAAGCCTCCTTCCAACCATATTCTTTGAAACTGGTTTTGCTTATTGAAACGATACCATAGATCATAGCCAACATAAGGCGATAACTTTTTATTGCCAATATTATAGAAAAAATAATTTCGCCAACGCAAGAAATCCGCCTGTTCTTTCCCTACCCAATCCAAACCATTATGTAGCCGAAGCAGGTTCACCCATTTGGCATTTTCTATTTTACGCAAGTGTACCAATTCCAACCAAAGGAAATAAATCGGTTTATCATCAACGAATGTCCAAGTACGAAATGAAAGCTGGAAATTAAATCCACTCGTCAAGCGCCTTACAATTCTGTAATCTATCGAGACGTCATTAAAAGTAGTAGCATTCTGATCCAACCTACCGATGGTAGTCATTGAAGCAGTATAATTGGTATTGATTTTTTTTGTGAGTACAAACATGTTCCAAGACTGGAAATCTTCAGGATGTTGTGCATCTGTATTTGTGCGGAAAACAAATACGATGAATAATATCAAACCAAATTTCCAATAATGCTGATACATAATAGAAATATAACTAAAAAATGTAGCATGGTTATCATTCTAAGTTAGAGATCCATTGTCAGCAAGAAGCATCTACTCATAGATACTAGCCGTTAACTTCCGACTTCCTCCCCTATTTCTAAATTCGCACAAATAGATTCCTTGCCAAGTCCCCAAGGCAAGATTGCCATTAATAATTGGAATGTGGACAGAATGACCAATCATTGCAGCCTTGATATGTGCAGGCATGTCATCAGGCCCTTCAATGGTATGCTTTAAAAAAGGCAAATTCTCAGGCACGACATAATTGAATATCGATTCAAAATCTGTCAAGACATCTGGATCAGCGGCCTCATTGATTGTGATCGCAGCAGAGGTATGATGAATAAAAAGATTGAGAATCCCAGATACCGGAAGCTCAGGTAAATGCTGCAATATTTCACTTGTAATAATATGATAACCACGAGATTGTGGTTCCAAAGAAATGCTGTAATGGGAGACCATTAGAACCCTTGAATTTTTGAAACTTTAGGACATTCCAGTTGCGTAAAGAATCTTACCATACTGATATGTATGATTGCGTAAGTATCATTGTTTAAACTGTTTCCTCTTTGTCTTCCTGCCGTTGCAAAACCTTCAACACCACTTCTATCAGACAGTTGAGCGGATATCCCTGTAGGACCTCCCTGCAGAGAATTGAAGTCTGGATAAACAGTACTGACATCATCAAGATAATCGGTCGTCAATCTCCTAGCCTGTAAGCCTACATTGAAACTCCATCTATAATTCAAATCCCATTTGAAACCTACACCAAACGCAAGGCCCGGTGAAACTGTAGAGTACGCATTAGAAGTCTCTGTATTGAAATCTCGAAGATTGTACTTAGTACCATTGAGCTCAGCCGTAGGATTAAACTTGGCTACCACAAGTCCTGCTGTTGCATAAGGAGTATAATAGTATTTTTTACTGCCATGTATATAGGTGAAGAAATTAAATTCAAGCCCAAGATTGGCATCAAATACGTTGCTTTTAAAGGACAAATTTCTTGTTGCCTCAACGGTATTCTGAGAATCTTCATCGCGAGCGCCTACACGAGCATAGTTGATGCCGCCTACAAGACACAATCGTTCATTAAAATTCTGTCTAACCACCAAGCCAATGGCAGGTCCCGGATCATTTAAGCTATAATCCGTGTTTAGGTCGCCAAAATAGTGTGATATACCTATCCAACCACCGACTTCTTGCCCTTTTTGAGCGTAAATATCAGAAGGTACGGTCATCAAAAGACCTAAAAGCGTGAAAATGTAGATATATCTGTTTAAAACCATGTGTGCTATTAACGCACAAAGTTATTTCTTTCTTATTTATTTCATACAAATAGGCAAAAAAATAGGGGCCATCACTTCAGAGGCCCCCATTTCATTCTATCTAAACTTCGTCTTTATTCAATTATGATCATTTTTCTGGTCGCAATAAAGCCTTCCGCCTCAAGTTGGTAGTAAATCACTCCAGAACTTTGCATGTCCTTTGCGCTTATTACCATCTGATTAATTCCAGCATTAAAGTCTCCATTGACCGTCTTAATCACTTTACCGCTTAGGTCATAAAACTTCACATTTACATTACCTGCCTTGGCCAATGAAAATCCGATAATCGTAGATTCATTAAAAGGGTTAGGTGAGTTCTGATAAAGTTCGTTGACCAGTTTGCTGCTCGTCTGATTTAGACTTACGTCAAATGTTTGCAATTCCTCTCCGACATAAGCTTCAGCATGTAGCACATCATCCGTGATTGACAATGACCCTATTTGATCACCTTCAAACACCATGACAAACAACACTTCCTCTTTCGTCAAATCCAACTGCTTTCCGGTATTCCAACTAAATGTTGTTGTACCTGAATCTGTAAGTGCATAATTATCAGCTTGAACCCCTAGAGATCCACCTTCGATTCTTAGCAACTTAGAAGTTGGGTGATGGATGGTAAATTGCATACCATTCAATGAAATATCATTGTTCAATTTAACAGGCACTGAAATCGATTCGATATTGGAGATTACATCTTCATAATAAAGATCAACCAATCCAAGATTTCTTGATTCAGTATCGCCATCAGCTTGTAGACCGTGTACTGCAGATCCATTGACATCTCCGATTTTTACACCGATGAAATCATTGTCCATCATATCCGCATTCAGACCATCAATCTCTATCGTCTCGATAAATGGCCATGGATTTGTATTCGACATCCCTTGGTTCTTAATAGGGAATCTATAAGAGTCATTCTTAGGCAACTCAGCATTAACGCCTAGAATAAGTTTTCTCAATTCGATCAAATCAATTGCAGAAATCTTTTCATCATTATTCGCATCTGCTGCGATCATTTTGTAAGGACCATCCAATTCGTTCAACCCAAGAATGTGTTTTTGAATTAAAACCAAATCAAGTGTTGTTACTCCGTTTAAGTAATCATCATCTTTGGTAGAATTAATCTGATAATCGATAAACATTGGAATGTCATAAAAAGCAAATTCACCATCGGAATCTGTATTGGCAAAAAGAGGATATTCAGGAATTGAGCTCATTAGCTCTACAGAAATTTGAGTTAGTTCTTCTCCAGACTCGGTTACAATTTGACCACCAATTCTTGAATTGGCTGTGACTCCGCCACAGGCTCCATTGTTGTCAACTAGGGTTAAATATACTGTACAGAAATCAAAATTATCTTTTTCATCCCATACATATACTGTCACCTCGACGGGGGTAGCCTGGCCAGTTGCATCAATAGCTTCAGCACATGTAAATGTACGTGAAGAACATTGACTAGATGTATTATAATTCGGGTCAAGAGATGGATTTACATCACTAAATGTAAATCTCAAATCACTATTAGCAGTGCAATTGTCAAAACTTCCTAAGTCGAAGTCACAAGCCCACAACTCAATCTCCCCATCGTCCATCAATGCAGAACTTACATTGATACAATAAGGTGTTGGTGCTTTCTTATCAACTACCATGAAATCTTGCGAACAGGATACTACGTTTCCACAACCATCGGTTGCTGTCCACTTCACTCTGTGATTGTGCATACTACCAGGTACTCCATCAGGTATTTCTACTCTGATTACTCCACCTGATAATGTTGGTGCTATGTATTCTGGATGATTTGGTGGCACAGTACTTCGGAATGTATATTCATAATTCCAATCACTGTACAAATCAATCTGAACGGTCCAGTTGATCCTATTCGATCCGCAATCACCTACATCCTCTGCCGTTTGCGTAAGCATAACAGCATTGTTTTCACAAGTGACTCCGTCTCCATCAGCATCATTGAAATCGTTGGCCTCATACATTTCTAAATCACACGTCCCCATTATAGGAGCAGTGTTGTCTATCACTTTTATGATTTGAGTATGCTCCCATATTCCCGTTGGTACTAGATCGTTTGGCTCATATTGACACCAATCTATAACAGTCCAAGCATTTCGGATTTTCAGACATGCTCCATCTGTAAAGTAGAAGGTATCACTATCTACGCTGTATGCCAATAGGTTACATGATGGTGCATCCCAGAAAGGAGTTGGCATTGTATCAGTCATGCAATCAATTTCATAATCTTCTGGGAAGTAAACCGTAATACCATCATCGGTATCAGGTCCCAATTGATTGATCACTTGGATACAGAATTGGTTTGGGTTATCAGTAATAAACCACTTTCTGTGGATGATACCATATCCGCAACTAGATCCATCTTGGTGCTCATCAACATATTGTACATCTGTACTACCACAAGTACTATACCCTGAAGCTGAACCCACGATAGATAAATCGTGAATATCAGTTTCACAGTCCACAGTGATATTAGCTGGGCACAATAGTGAAGGTGGTACTTTGTTTTCAAGTCTGATGTTGGCCCATGCTTCGTTGAAGTGATCCCCTTCAGAACCATATACTCCATCCATGTCACCATCATCCCATACTCTCAACCAAACCTTATATAATGAATAATCATTTATTCCATCTCCATCTTCATCGACACCATTGACGTCAAGATCAGAACAACAGAACTTAACAAATTCACCATTGTCAAGATCATCCTCATCATCAAAGTCATGACCATCATTGTTGTAAGTTGTATTTCCTACAAAATCACAATTCTGATCATCTCTTCTTATTTCAAGTCTTACAGGACCACAACCATCGTGCGAACCTTTATCAACTGATTGAGCGAATACTTTTGCAATACCGGTTCCACCTACAGCAGTTGTCAATGAAACTACCAAAGTTTCAGTTGCAATGGCTACTGGAGGAGTAGCATCCAATACAGTAACTGTTACAGGAACACTATTACTGGTTCCACAACAATCATATGCATTGTAGTAAAAAGTATGAACTCCTTTAGGAACGCCACTTACATGATAAAGACCATCTGGTGTTTCATTAATCAACACACCAAAAGGGCCTGTTATATCATAAGATACATTATCAGAACATGAGTCAGTAATGTGATCTGGTGGAGGCATAATGAAAGAACCTTCACAACCCCATGGATCAACTGATACCGTAACATTGTTGGCCGTAATATAAGGACCATCTGAACTACCGTTTTTAATCAACTGAGTAAATTCATGAGATTCAGCTGTACACCAATCAGTGTACTGCCATTTTCTGATTACTTTCTGTATATCAGGACAAGCATCACAAGCAGGAACTACAACATCAGTCTTAGTTACTACAATATTACAAAGTGTACTTGTTATAGGTTTACCATACAAAGTAGGATACGCATAACTATTTCCATATGCAGTTGCAAGGTGATAAGCTTCTTCTTCCTCATCTTCAGTTGTCGCTAATGCCAACAATTCATCAAGTTTTAATTGATAATAGTGTTGATAAATTTCAGTCATTGAATGACCTGAAGTACAAGGTAGTTCAACGGGACTCATTGGGTCAGTGATATCATTATAAACATCAATCGGATCAACCGTATATTCCATTAGACATGAAGTAGACTTGTTGCCAAAGGCATCAGTCACAACATAAGATCTATGAATTTTGGTTGGATTACAAGGACCACTTTCCACGATCTCATCGTGATATCCTAAATATGTAGTTGAACAATCAGTAAAAGTTGGAACAGGCACATTTTCATAGCCGTCTAACATTTCTTCCATCCCTGCGCATGTAACTTTTAAGTTACAATCAGGATCATTGTTTCCTACTGGACAAGGGCAATCTAAAATCTCTGGTGGTAGCTTGTCTTCTACTACTAGAGTACCCCAGCAATTATTGTCCCAACCTGAAATCGTTTCAGTAATGGTAACATTGTAAATGCCAGGTTCTGTAATTATAAGTCCAGTTCCAGAGCCAGTCATGGTTGAAATTGAAATCTCATAATTAGATAAATCATTGTAAGGTGGTGGATAATTCGACTCACCTTCCAAAATCATGTCGGGCGTCACATAGACAGTGCAGTCTGCATCCATTGAGATGTTGACTCCATTGTTACACGCAAGCCAACTGGTTGGAATCTGTGCTTTTGATTCCCCGACAATCAAAAGCAATAGGATTAAAGTAATACCCATAGGTATACAATAGTGCCTAGCCTTATCGGTTCTAAACATGGGAACGAGTTTTGGTTATTAAAAAAAGTAATAAATATGAGTGTCACCAGAAATGGTGACGGTGTTCAGAAATGAGAAAGCGAGAACTTTTTCAGCGATCGGGTTCAACTGAATTCCTCTACAACAAATGTAAAACAAAGAATTGCTTCTTAGTCTCCCCCATAGATGGTAATTATTACATTTTAATTTTACCGATAAAACTTATTCATAATATGACCGAAAAACAGAAAATAATACCTCACCATTATTAAGAAATTATGCAATTATCAATCATGATGAAAAATAAAATTTCTAAGTCAACCGTCGTATCGTTTGCATTTCTATTTTTAACGACCTTCACATACTCCCCATCAATTGCTGGCCTCTTAGGCAAAAAGCTCTCGATCAATGCAGGAACCAGTTCTTATTAAATTTTTCTATAATCTCAGGAGTGGCAGATTGACTACAAGTCTGCTCTACCCAGTCTTAAAAGCCATCTGATTGTACCGTTATTTCGATTTGTTTATACTTCACTAGGATTCTTTTCAAGTATACAACTTTGACTCGCTCAATAAAAAAAATTAGGGGTCATCGCTTTTCGACAACCCCTAAAAAGATTCTATAAATTACTAATAATAAAATTCACATGTATCTTACTTATTCAATAACAACAAAAGGTTTGAGTTTTACTTGCCCATTATTGATAACCTTCAAATAATAAGTTCCATTCGCTAAATCATCAATTCTTAATCCCTTTGAATCTTGAACATTCATATTAAACTCTTTTTGGACATTTCCATCAAGGCTTAAAATCGTAATATTCATTTCCCCTATTACATCCACCTCAAATTCCAGATTGATTTCACCTACACTTGGATTAGGATAAATAGAGTATTCAAGCAATTCAGGAGGTGATAAGTTTCCTACACAAGCACTTGGTACATCCTCACTCCAATCGGATGAACTGTTTCCAGAACCATCATACTCAATTACCGAGCCTGTCGAAAAGGAAGGAACAAAATCACCTGCTGTCCATATGCCAGCCGAAATTGCAACACTTGCTCTCGTGTGTCCTGAAGAACCCCATTCAACATAATCAAGTATACTCCCTGAGTTACCAAATTGAGCATTTGAATAAAGTCCCATCTCTCCATCGTTTTCCGAAAGGTTGAACGTCGCAACTACTGTAACAAATTCTCCTGGATCAAGAATTAAATCATCTCCACATAGTATGGTCAAATCTACAATTTGATCATATGCAGGGAAATCACAAATCCAATAAGAAGATATATCTACACTCGTATTTCCAACATTTAAAAATTCGATTTCGTTGTCACTGCTAATTTCATTTATTACAATTGGGTTTCCAACTTCCTCCTCTCTAACCACAGTAATGAAGTTTGAAGAAATATCCTCACACGCATCATCTGTCAATGTAGATATGTTTTCTCCAACCACTGGATTAGGTAATCCTTGGTAACTCCATCCCCATACTCTGCATGTTCCTGCAGGGGCTCCACTTGCATCTATCGTGTTGCCATTGGCTGAATTTACCCAGTCTAATATAATGTCGTTGTCATCTGTAATAATGTACCAGTAACTCAAGAAGTTTGCAGTCGTCGTATGTGTTACATCAAACACGATATCTCCCGCTGTTCCTGTGTACGTAGTTCCGCCACCGGCCAATGCTACAGTTCCGCCATCTGGTATTTCTCTATACACTGTAATTGAATTTGACAAATCAAAGTTGCCTGATAAATCTGTCAAGTTGTTACCTGCTACCAATCCTGTCAGACCTGCCTCGTAACTGATGTGATAAATCAAACATACTCCTGCTCCCGCTTCGTCAAAATCTACAACTTCAGGTGTCGGTGGTAGACCCAAGATATTTCCTTGGTTATCTGTCACTATGTACCCATTACTTGGACCTTCATTTCCTGACAATGTTATTCCTGACACATTATCTGTTACTCCATCTACACAGAATACAAATGGTCCTCCTTCTAATTGTCCTCCATTTACTACAACTGGATCCATAACTGTTCCTGCAACAACTGAAATATCTTCCAAGTCCCAAACACTTTGAGAAGCTCCATTTCCTATTGGACAGTATGCATGTAATTCAAAATTAAAAATGGTAGTTTCGGAAACTACAAAGTCAGGATTTGAGGTAAAATCAAATTCCTGAATGCTCCATTCATTGGTAGCAGAAATCTGGCTTTGTTCATAAATGGTAATACCATTTTTTAGAATACGAACACCAAAGTAAAGTGGATAATTATTGTCTCCACTAATTCCATCTATCCAATCAAATGTTTCAGGTGCTAACTCATAGAAGCTAAGCTGCTGTAATTGAGCCTCCTGATTAGCTAAAGGTTCTAATTGAATATCGAATCGTACTGCTCGATCATTGTTAGCAGTATAATTACAAGAAGGATCATAAGATACACACATTGCTTCTGTTCCATTTAAACCTGGTGTACATGAATGTCCATTAGTCGTTGGATTATTTCTATATAAATGATCTCCAACTAAAGATAAATTTACTTCTGTCCCATTAATGATACTTGCAGTAAATTCAGAAAAATCTTGATTTGTTCCATTTGAAGTGTACGATGTGCACTCATCCAAATTAAAAATTAATGTCGAAGGGTTTCCTTCCTCCTGTGATGCAGTCAATTGATTAACTGAAAACAGCATTGAGAGAAAAAAAAGCATTCTATAAAATTTTACTTGACTCATTAAACTATGTTTTTAATTTACTTTTTAATTGTATGCCCAGTTTATGTCATGATATGGATGGCGGTTGCCCAATTAAAAATATACTAAGAGCATTGTCGCTACTGAGATATGTATGTCAAATTAAAAACAGATTCCTCTAATAATTTACTACGCGAGGCTTGACCATGATTCTTTGGTTTTTATTGGCTAGCATTTATTAGAAGTCATAGGCTTAATGGGCATCAATGCTATGTTTTAACTATTGCTTCCAAGTCATACTTTCAAGTCTCATTGAATTCAAGTTCACTATTGTGAAACAACTTTGAATGCTTTTCTTGAGGACTATCAATGTTTGGAAAAGAAAATTTTGGCTATATGCGGGAATTCATCGAGTTTTTAAAGTAACATTTTTTGAATAGCCCCTTTTTCTGATTCTACCGAAAGAAACTGGGTTTACTTTTACATTATTACTTTATCCTTGCATTTCTAAGGACATGGTTTTCTACTTGGTATCCTTGATTGGATTGTAGTGAGAAATGAATTGCTATTTGGCGACTCATATTTTTTGTGAAAAAACACTTGGAATGGTTTTCAGATTGTGAGAAATCTTGAGAAGTGAAAAACTTTCATTAATTCCCTTCGGAATAACGTGAATTGGTTCTTTTGTAGTTTTTAGGAATTAGCGTTCCAAAATGTTGAACCCAATATTTACCTCTTTTGGCTAAGCCCATTTCGGTCATGTCTCCATTCATGATCATTCTACAATGGCTAGGACTTTCTAACCAATCTTTTACAACTTCAGGAAATGACTCCTGTCCTTCTCCGAGATTTTCTCCAGCGTATTGCCACCTATATCCATGTTCATCAAATCGATCACCAACATCTCTTCCATCCTTTGATATGTGGCCAAAGTAGTTGTTGCGCCGCATATCGTTGGCATGTGCACTGGCAGTATTGTACAAAAGATCATTCCATTTGACTGGACCCACAGGAGGCATCTTCTTTCTTCCACAGGTACAACCTTCCTCACGGATATCATTAATGGTTGTGATGATTTCATCAATAACTTCCGCAGGAGGCTGAGATTGCCCATAATACGGCAATAGAAGGAATACAAAGGAGAATATTGCGAATGACTTCATATGACTGATTAACAAGCATAGAACGTAAGTGGTTCTCGATTTATGCTCTGAGGCAAGTTAAAGCAATGTTATAGCTCAAAATAGGGCATAAAAAAAAGGCGACCAAAAAAATTGACCGCCCCCGTTGCTATACGTAATTGAGTTATCTACTACAAATATTATAAAAGTGAAGCAATTACCAAAGTAACACCGCCATTTATTTTCAAATTATTCAGAAAAAATTCTGAAACACCCGAAAAGACTGGGCTACTGAGCTTACGCCCAGTAGCTTCAAATCTATTGATATTGGCTCTTTTATAATACATTTTCTTATTTCTAGCTTATAAACGGCGCAATTACCAATGCCACCACTGACATAAGCTTCAAAAGGATGTTCAATGAGGGTCCAGAAGTGTCCTTAAATGGATCTCCAACTGTATCACCCACTACTGTTGCTTTGTGAGGATCAGAACCTTTGTAATACATCTTTCCTTTGATTTCAACACCTTCTTCAAACATCTTCTTAGCGTTATCCCATGCACCTCCAGCATTTGACTGGAAGATGGCCATTAATACACCGCAAACCGTTACTCCTGCCAACAATCCACCCAACATCTCTGCTCCACCACCAAATCCAACAAGTACTGGACTGATTACAGCTATAAGACCTGGAACGATCATTTCTCTAATAGAAGCTTTTGTTGAGATTTCAACACATTTATCATACTCTGCTTTTCCGTCAGCTGCTTCAAATGTTGCTTTATCAGCATCACTCCAATCTGACATCTCTTTGCCATCATTCTTCTTCATTACAGCCAATGCTGCTTTCAATTCAGGAATACTGTTGAACTGTCTTCTTACCTCAGTAATCATATCCATCGCCGCTTTTCCTACGGCATTCATAGACAAAGCAGAGAACAAGAATGGAAGCATTCCTCCTACTAGAAGACCCGCCATTACTTGAGGATTTGCAATATTGATCGTATTGATACCTGCTGTAGCCATAAATGCTGCAAACAATGCCAATGCTGTCAAAGCGGCAGATCCAATAGCAAAACCTTTTCCGATGGCTGCTGTGGTGTTTCCTACTGCATCTAACTTATCTGTTCTTTGTCTTACTTCTTTTGGAAGCTCCGCCATTTCTGCAATTCCTCCAGCGTTGTCTGAGATAGGTCCGTAAGCATCAACTGCCAACTGGATACCTGTATTAGACAACATACCTACTGCTGCGATTGCAATTCCATATAAACCAGCAAAGTGGTGTGCACCGATAATTGCTGCTGCCAAGATTAAGATTGGAATCGCAGTCGATTGCATCCCAACTCCTAGTCCAGCAATGATGTTTGTTGCTGCTCCTGTAACTGATTGATCAACTATAGATTGTACTGGCTTAGTACCTGTACCCGTATAGTATTCAGTGATTTTACCAATCGCCAATCCTGAGAACAATCCGAAAAGGATAGCGAAGAAAACACCCATTGATGAGTACTCTATAACAGACTTAGTACCATTGGTCATAGCCTCAACAGTCCAAGATTCAGGCAACATCCATTTTACAATGAAAAAAGTAAGCACCAACATCAGTCCAGCTGATACAAATTCTCCAATATTCAATGCGGTATGTGGACTTCCTCCATCTTTTACTTTCACAAGGAAAGTACCGATGATAGAAGTTAAAATCCCTACTGCAGCCAATACCAATGGCAACAATACCGCATTCATTCCTCCAAAATCATTGGAAGTCATAAATCCAGCACCACCAATGAAGGTTGCACCCAGTACCATTGTACCTATGATAGATCCAACATATGATTCAAAAAGATCGGCTCCCATTCCTGCTACATCACCTACGTTGTCTCCAACGTTATCGGCAATCGTTGCTGGGTTAAGTGGGTGATCCTCAGGAATACCTGCTTCTACCTTTCCTACTAAATCTGCTCCTACATCGGCAGCCTTGGTGTAAATACCTCCACCTACTCTTGCAAACAATGCAATCGAAGAAGCTCCAAAAGAAAATCCAGTAAGAACAGTAATTACTCTAGTAACTGCTGCTTGATCTCCGATTCCAAAAATCTGAGAGTAGATCAAGAATAGACCTCCTAATCCTAATACACCAAGTCCAACAACCCCAAGACCCATTACAGACCCTCCAGCAAAAGCTACTTCTAGTGCTTTTCCTAAGCTGGTTCTTGCCGCATTGGTTGTTCTTACGTTGGCTTTTGTAGCTACTTTCATTCCTAAGTATCCCGCCAATGCAGAACAAATTGCTCCTAGAATAAATGATAGTGCCACCAATCCTGATGAAGTTGCTCCACCTGATTTTCCACTAAAAAACATCAATACAGCTACTACAGCTACAAAAATTGATAATACTTTATACTCAGCTTTAAGAAATGCCATCGCTCCATCTGCAATGTTTTCAGCTATTCTTGCCATTTTAGCACCACCAACTTCTTGTTTTCCAACCCATGCTGATTTCCAAAAAGTAAAAAGTAGTGCAATGACTCCCATCACGGGAATTCCATACATTAAGGTTTGACTCATCTAAAACGTCGTTTTTTGTTTGGTTTGATAATCTTTTCTTTTTAAAGTGTACCAAAGATAAAACTTCAGACCATTTTACAAGCCAAATCGTTAGATATTGTTAATTCAGTAATACATCATTAGATTTTGAAGGCGTAGAAATTATATTTAGATTTGTCTAAAAATAAAGTTTATGATAACTTCAACTGAAGAGGATTACATAAAAGCTATATTCAATATTTCCCAAAGAGGTAAAAAAGAACTGGTGGGAACCAATCAAATTGCTTCCCAAATGTCCACTTCTGCTGCCTCTGTCACAGATATGCTCAGAAAGCTCGATAAAAAGGAAATGATCATCTACGAAAAGTACAAAGGAGTTAAACTTTCTCCTTTGGGGACCATTAAGGCCATGACACTTCTAAGAAAACACCGTTTATGGGAAAGCTTTTTGGTTGAAAAACTAGGATTCGCTTGGGATGAAGTACATGATATTGCAGAACAGATGGAGCATATTCAATCCACTGAGCTGGTCAACCGATTAGATAAGTATTTGGGTTACCCCAAATTTGACCCTCATGGTGACCCAATACCTGATGCCCAAGGGACCATAACCATTAGAAATCAAGTAAGCCTTTCATCACTACAAACAGGTGATAAAGGAATGGTTGTAGGGGTTAAAAAACACGACAAGGATTTCCTCAACCATTTAAACCAGGTCGGCATTAATATCGGAACGGAACTAGAAATCATCCTGAAGTATGATTACGATCAATCCATCAAATTAAACATTAACAACTCAAACGAGGCATTATTGACTGCTGCCGTTTGCGAAAATATTTTCCTTAAAAAGTTTTCATGAGAATTTTAATTCTACTTATTTTTCTAATTGCCCAAGTTCAAACATTTGCGCAAGCGAAAAAAATAAAGGTAATCAGTACGGTATCCATCATCTCAGACATCGCCAGTAACATTGTCGGTGAAACGGCTGATATTGAAACGATAGTGCCCGTAGGAGGCGACCCACATATTTATGAAGCCACACCAAGAGATGCACGCTTGGTTCAGTCGGGAGACATATTCTTCATCAACGGATTGACCTTTGAAGGATGGATCGAAGAGTTGATTGCCAATTCAGGGTCTTCTGCCCCATCCTATATCATCACCGAAGGCGTTAATGCAATCGGATCGAGTAAATACGAAAACTCATATGATCCGCATGCATGGATGGATGTAACCAATGTATTTATTTATGCAAAAAACATCAGGGACGCGATGGTTAAAAATTTCCCTGAGCACGCTGCCATATACGAAAAGGAATATGAAAAATATTTGGCTGAACTAAAAACATTGCATGCGTATGTTCAAACTCAAATAAACTTGATTCCGAAGCAGCAAAGAATTTTGGTTACTTCACATGATGCCTTTGCATATTATGGCAAACAATACGGCATTGACGTGGAAGCTATTTTAGGAATTTCAACTGAGGCAGAAGCTCGATCATCAGATGTAGTGAGAGTTGCGAAGGTAATTAAGGACAGAAATGTTCCTGCAATTTTTATTGAAAGTACCGTCAATCCAAAAATGATCAAGAGACTAGCAGATGACAATGGTGTTCCTGTGGGCGGAGAATTGTATGCTGACTCATTGAGTGAACCCGACGGAGAGGCAGGTACTTACATAGGCATGATCAAGAGTAATACAGATGTAATTGTTGATGCCTTGTCGAAGAACAAGTTCTCTAGTACGAAAATAGATGACGACAAAGGTGATAGTAAAGTTGGACTGATTGTTATTGGTGGATTGTTCATACTTCTACTTTTATTTGGTATCATGAAAATGAAAAACTAATGGCTGAAAACCATGTCATAACGATCGATGGATTGTCCGTCAATTACGGCAATAAACGGGTCCTTACCAACATCCATATGGATATTGCAGCTGGACATATTTATGGAGTCGTAGGACCAAACGGAGCAGGAAAGTCTACCCTTTTTAAATCAATTTTAGGATTGATCGAATACAATTCGGGTAAGATAAAACTGTTTGACCAAGACATAAAAGCGGTTAGAAAACGAATTGCATATGTGCCGCAAAAAGATGAGATAGATTGGAGATTTCCAGCAACAGTAAATGACATTGTCCTAATGGGAAGATATCCATTCAAGGGGCTTCTTCAACGCATCAATGATGAAGATCGAAAGATTGCTATTAATGCATTAAAAGAAATGGGAATTGAAGAGTTAAAGGACCGACAAATCGGGGCACTATCCGGTGGACAGCAGCAAAGGGTTTTTATTGCCCGTGCATTGACTCAGCAAGCAGAATTATTCTTTTTTGATGAGCCATTTGTTGGCATTGACATTACGACAGAAAATAAGATCATCGAGATCATGAGAAAACTGGCCAATGAGGGCAAAACGCTGCTTGTCGTACACCATGACTTATCTACCATAGAAGAATATTTTGACAAAGTCATTTTATTAAATCAGCGCCTCATCACATACGGAGATACCGACAAAGTTTTCAACAATCAAACAGTCGCTGAAACTTACAGATCGCAACTCACAATCCTGCAACAGATTTGATACCATATATCAACATTTTTAAGTTTTAATTACCTGCCAATTGCGCACAATTGCTAAGGTTTTTCCTTCAAGGCATTGTCGCCTATCTGACGTCAACGACTCCTTTTAATACTACCCTCAGTTTTGTAAAACATCTTGCCAAACACCCTGCTTTCTAGCCTCAGATTTGCATTAAAAATAGCATTGACAGTATATTATAAAAAATTACAATTCAATGTACAAAACAGTAATATTTACTGCCTTTCTGGTGGTAATGGGTGTTTACAATCCCAGCTTTTCTCAATGTTCAGGAAATGAATCTTCTGTGACATTTGAGCTTCAGACAGATTTTTACGGATATGAAACTTCATGGGCGCTGATTACGTCGCAAGGAGATTCTTTGTTCTCATCTGCAGGAATCGTTTATGAAAATGAAACTTTATACACAGAGACTTTTTGTGTTCCTTCAAATGTATGTGTGCAATTTGTCATTGCAGATAGTTATGGAGATGGATTCACTGGACCTGGTTATGCAAATTTAACCGTGGATGGCGAAGAGATTTTTCATGTTGATGATTTTGATTTTGACTTTAAAAAATATTTTAATTGCGCTCCAGGCTTTTCGTGTGATGATGCATTCACAATTGACGATTACGACTTCACATTGGATACAGAAGAAAGATGGTATATCTTAACTGTTCCTGAAGTAGGTCAATACGAAATATCAACTTGCAATAATGCAGCTGACTGCAATACAACCATTTTTGTGTATGCAGAATGTCCAATCGCATCGGAAGAAACCGTTGAGGGAACTTTGTTTTACAATGATGTAAATGAAGAATGTGGGGAACGAGCACTTGCAGTAAGCGCTTTGGATGTTGACAGAGATTATGTCTTAAGAATCAAGAGTCAATGCGTGGGTGACATCAATATTTCAATTTCTTATTTAGGCCCAATTGAAGGATGTACTGATCCGACAGCTTGTAACTACAATCCGTTGGCAACAGTTGAAGATGGCTCATGTGTTCCTTTTGGAGATGTGGATTGTCCTGAAGGACCAGACTTAAGATTGAATCCTTTTGTTCTATCCAGCTCAATGTATGTAACCGTACTTGACACAGAAAACGAATGCTTGATCAATGAAGGTTGTCTTCAAGGTGTAGGAAGAAGAGACATTGTTAGATTTACAACGAGAATAGAAAACATAGGTACGCAAGATTACTTTATTGGTGATCCGCAAAACCAACCAGGACAGTTTACTTATGACAATTGTCATAATCACTTCCATTATGATGGTTATGCACAATATAGCTTGTATGATGTGTGGGGTCAATATATTCCAATTGGATACAAAAATGGCTTCTGTGTACTAGATTTAGATTGCCCAAATCCTCAAATGTCTCAATTTGGTTGTGACAACATGGGTATCACAGCAGGATGTTCGGACACCTATGATGCGGGTATTGATTGCCAATGGTTGGACATTACAGATGTACCTGATGGTGATTATGTATTTGTTGCTGTTGTAAATGTTGATTTGGCAAGAGATGCCCTGGGCAGAGCTGAGATGGATACGCTAAACAACTTTGCACAGGTATGCATTAATTTAGATAGATCTTCTGGTAGTATCGAAATGACAATCCAGGACGACTGTGACGTATACACAGATTGTAATGGAGATATTTATGGAAATGCCTTAAAAGATTGTGAAGGCAATTGCGGAGGGACTAGACTAAGAGGAGATAGAAACTTAGACCAACAACATGATCTTTCAGATGTCTTCGTTTATACTGAAGAAATATTAAGTCAACAAGGTGCTACAACGTGTAGTGATCTTTATCAAGATGGCAAGATCGACGTTTATGATGCTGCAGTATTACACAACTGCGTAACCTACGGAATGCTACACGAGCACGAAGGTGGTTCAGCAGCCCACGATCACTGCTACTTCCCTACCGGTGTTTACAACTTTGTGGACACAATGGATTTTAACTTGAAATACGACAAGGATTTGGATCCTGAATTTGTATACATTGATATCACAAATCCATCAGATGGATTGATGGCTTTCCAATTTCAAATAGAAGGAGCAGACATTGAAGATGTGTACCAAAACACGATCATCTCAGATCAAATATTTGATATTCAATACAACAATGCTACGGGAATTATTGTAGGAACTCCAATCCAAGATTTCTATCTGGAAAGGTCAAACCAAGAGCAAGGATTGCTTAAGATTAAGATAGATCCAAACGCAACAGACCTTTGTGTTGTTGGAGATGCTATTATGGTGGGAAGCAATGTTCAAAAAACAGCCGTTAAAATGGTGAATAGTTGTGCCTCAACCTTGTTTTCTTCTGTAGAAAAGTTGGTCAATGATCCAAGAATGGAGGTATTTCCAATACCAACAAGTTCAAGATTGAATGTGATCATCAACAATGATTCATTTAACACGCAAAACATCAGTTGTTATGCCGCAAACGGCAAACTTGTATATAATGAGAACACAAACACAAAAAATGCTTCAATAAATGTAGAAGAATGGGAAGAAGGGATGTATTTTGTTATCGTATCAGGAAACGACCAACAATTTATTAAGAAGTTTATTATAAATGGCAAAGAATAAAATCATACTGCTAATAGGAATGCTGACAATAACAGTCAGCATTCTTACAGCACAAAACACCCTTACACTAGAAACCACAACCCTCACAAAAAAAGAACTCGTTACAGGCCTTCTCATTCCCTGGGAAATGTCTTGGGGTCCAGATGATCACATCTGGCTAACACAACGAAATGGACTCATCCTCAGAGTCGATCCTCAAACTGGAAATACTACAGAAATACTCGATTGGAGATCCAATGTCATCAATGAAGATGACTCAGGATTTGGAAGTGAATACGGCATGTTGGGTATGGCTTTTCACCCAGACTTTGAAAACAACCAAAAGATTTTTGTCGTATACAATTACGGTCCGCCTATCAAAGAGCGGCTGGTCACTTTTACATGGGACGGCACACAACTTGGTAATGAAGAAATCATTTTGGACAATATCGACGGTGCCGCATTTCACAATGGCTCTCGTCTCTTAATTACCAAAGACAATAAAATATTGATGTCTACCGGAGACATAAAAGATGCCGCAAGAAGTCAGGATGTGGATGACCTACTTGGGAAATACCTAAGAATAAATCTTGATGGGACGGTTCCCGATGACAATCCAATCCCTGGAAATTATATGTATGCATTGGGTCTTAGAAACTCTCAAGGAATTACTTACGGACCTAACGACAGCATTTTCATTTCAGAACATGGAGAAATGTTGTTTGACGAAATCAATATTTTACAAGCTGGAAGAAATTATGGATGGGCCAATGTTGAAGGTTCATGTAACACCAGTCTTGAGATTGACTTTTGCAATGCCAACAATGTGGTAGAACCGATTTTTGAGTGGACACCATGTATTGGCGTGAGCGACATAGAATACTATGACCACCCAGCTATCCCAGAATGGCAAGGAAAAATGTTGGTGAGTGTTCTAGGTGGAGCAGGATTTACTCGTGTACCTAGAATCTCAGTGTTAACCTTCAATGAAGATGGTACTGATTTAGGGGATGAGGAGGTATACTTTGAGGACTTTGGAAGAATCAGAGATGTATGTGTCAATCCTCATACAGGTGCCATATACTTTGCAACCAATGGCCAAGCGTACCCTGGATCAGGACCAAATCAAATCGTAGAATATACAAACTTGGACTTCATCAGTAACACAGAAGAAACTGGATTGAATTCTCAAAGTATCAAACTACATCCTAATCCAGCGTCTGAGCTAATCAATCTTAGTTCAACGCAAGAATTAATCGGGACCAAATATGAAATATATTCTTTTGCTGGGGAAAAAGTTAAAGACGGGTTAATAGAAACTTTAAATCAGGAATTAAACATTGCGGACCTAGGACAAGGACAATATTTTATTCGTTGTCAAAATGAACATGGACAATTGTCTAGGAGTTTTTCGATTATTAAATAAAAATCATTTTCTGATGAAATTCATTTTCACATTAGCATTCATGCTTAGCTTCCTTTTGAATGACCTCTCAGCAACCCACATAGTTGCAGGATTTTCAACATACAAACACCTTTCAGATAATCGCTACGAAATTAAATTCACATTGGTGAGAGATCAATTGTCAGGTGGTGCATTAAGTGATAATGAAATCGTAGTACAGGTATACACTTTTAATGGCGCTGCTTATACATTTCAAAACAACATTATCACGCCGAGATCCAATATTTTTGAAGTTGAATTCGGAAGTCAAGCATCTATCGCCACACAAACTAATATATCATTAGAAGCAGCTGAATATACTTTTGATTTTGGATTAAGCGATCCAGAAGTGGATTATTTATTTGTGTTCCAAAGATGTTGTCGTACGCCTACATTATTAAACATTGCTGATCCGAACGAAAACGGAATTACTTTGATTTCAACAATTTCCAAAGAGGCTCAAGCCATTCAAAATAGTAGTATTGAATTTGATATATTACCAAGTTTTCTTGCAATTGTCAATCAAGAACAAACTACAGCTATCAATGCCTTAAGCATCGACGGAGATACTCTTTCTTATCAATTCTCTCCAAGTTATAACGGTGGTGGTGACGATGGTGCTACTGGAATTGGAGATCCTACTTCTTGTACGGGAGTCACTCCTCATGGTCCTTGTCCTCCTCCATACCAGCAAGTCGAGTATTCCTTTGATGAGACAAGTTTCATTACTCCGTTTCCTGAATGGGCTGACCAAGGAATGAATGCTACCAATGGAACATTAGAAGGAATTCCAAGCTTATTAGGACATTATGCCTATGGGTTTTCAATTCATGAGTCTCGAAATGGACAGATCATAAATACGACTTCATTTGATTATGCAATTTATGTTTTACCTTTTACTTCTTCTACTGAAAATCTACACGAGAACAAGTTAAAGGTTCATGGTAATCCTAGCAACGATGGATTCATCGTAGAAAGCGATACAGACAAAAAGCTCAATTATGAAGTATACAATCTTGAAGGGAAAAAAATAAATACGACCATTGGCTACGAAGGAAATACTGTCAAAATTGATTTTGAAGGTCATGCAGGTATGTATATTCTTAAAGCATTCAACGAGACTACCAATCAAAGCATTAGATTGATCAAACTATAGGCTTTTCTTTTTAGGATTTTTAGGAACAGGATCTTCACCCATGCCTCCCCATGGGTGGCAACTTCCTATCCGCTTTAAACCTAAGAAAACTCCTTTGATTACACCCCATTCTCTGATGGCTCCAATCATATAATGAGAACAAGTTGGCGTATATCTACAGCTAGGCCCCAACAAAGGAGAGATTAATTTTTGGTAGACTCTAATGGGGAAAATAAATATAGACTGGATGAAATTACTCACAACTGAAGGTTTTTTCTTTGTCTCCAGCATCGAAGGTAAAGTATGACCTATTCCCTGATTCAGTGGTGAAAGAAAGAATGTTTTTTTGATCATCAAACATTTCTGTCAACAGTGTATTGCTCACTTTAATTTCAGAACAACCGTCATAAATAGGAAACTTAACATAACACCACAATGCGGCAAGATCTTCTGATAATTCGGTGCCTAGAATTTCAGCTTCCAACAATTCTGCTCCTGCCATAATTTGAAACACATCGCTAATATATTCGCCCACGTACTGCACTGAATTTTCACTTTCTTTTTCAGTTCCTATAAACAATCCTTCTACACCTCGTTTTGCTAGTGCAGATTCCAAATCGTCAATAAATATTTTGATGCTTAATTGAATTACATCTTTAGATTCCTTGTACTTTAATTCACTATTGGACAAATGAAATTCGTGCGCATTATCGTTTGATAAAGTCGAACTGAAAACGAAAAGAAAAAATGTGATTAGTATCTTAAACATAAGGTTTACACCTCATCTCTTTTAGTAAAGATGAATTTCAACAAAAGTAAACCAATTAGTGCGATAGAAGCAAATAAAATAAGTTTAGGATAGTCGAGATCGGTTAAAGTTTGAGGAATATTGTTGGAATTTGATTTAGTTTCAGCCACCGTTACTGGTTCCTCGTCCTCTTCTACCTTCAAAATATTGCATATTTTATCATGATTCCTGTTGATATTGGCCAATCCCGAACCATTCTGAAGCCAAATCTTTTCTTGATCATCAACAAACAATCTTGAGTTTTCATCTGCATTAACTGGAATCGCACAATATGCATCGTAAGGATCCTTAAGGTAGTTATCGCGCTTGTACATCATGAGTCGATCAGAATGAAGTATGTATATGTTGTCCTGGTGCACATGAAAATCTAGTATATTTTCTAGCGAAGGCAAAAATTCAAAAGCAATGTCATCTTTGGTACAGACGACTTTGATGATGGCACGTTGAGCTGGAATCAATAATGATTCATCGTCGATAAAGAATTGCTTATTTGACTTAAGCATTTTTTCGTTCCCTTCTATTTCACTCTGGTGGTGCAAAACATTATCACCAATCAGATAAATCCCTTGTTCGCTTACCGCATACTTCTTATCCTGGCAACTCAATACATTGTAAAATGCTTCATCTCCTGAAACCAAAACATGGGTTCTACCATTTTTATGAATAGAAATCCCATTATCATGACAGAAATAAATACTGTCATCAATCTCTGTAATTTGATTTAACTTCTTGGCTGGCTTACGAATTGTTTTACTCACTTTTTGTTGTTGCTTATCAAGCAACAGCACATTCCTTTTGTCAGCAATCCAAAAATCTCCGTTCTTTGTTGGGAATGATTGCATCACAGGGCGGTATTCTGATTTTTCAAAAACGCCTTTGGTAGGGTTAAAGCTTTTGACTTCTGAGGTACCCGATAAAAGTAGGTCATCTCCAAAGTAATACATACTCCCTTTAGAATATGTTTTGGAACCATGAAAGTAAGAACCTTCCGTACTTGAAATATAGAGACCTTTAGAAGTCCCAATTAGCATCAGGTCCTTATTGGAATTGTACTCTATCGTGTGGATAATAAAATCCTCTTGCTCATTGGTCGGAATAATGGAAACTGCTTTTGATTCCAGATGAAATCTCCCTAATTTTTTATCCGTCAAGAACCAGATAAATCCATGATCATCCGTTTCAAGTTCCTTGATAGGTTCATTTCCAATATGGTTTCTGAGGTTAAAAGTTTCGATGCGATTTGATTCTTGTACGATGGCAAATCCTCCTTTGTATCCTAGATAGACATCATTGTCCTTGGATATATGAATCGATGTAAGATCATTGGTAGGAAGACCATTCAAGGTTGACAACCTTCGCATTTTGTCTTGTTGATCAATTATATAAGCTCCTACCCCGTGGTTTACAAACCAAAGGTCGCCATTACCGTGCTTGCGAATATCCCAGAAAGGAATCTTGCTATTCATGATGATCGGAATCGTATCGATGTTTCCTTCAGAGTACTTATATATGTGGTGACCTGCTATCCATAGATTATTTCCATCTTGGTAGCTCGCAGCATTGGGGTACTTTTCGTCTATCCCATTTGACTTGATCGTCCTATTTTTGATCTCGTAAAAGCCGCCATAATTCCCTAGAAAAATTGGATGTTTTGTGAAGCGATCATAGGTCTGATTATGAAACAGCATGTTTTTACCGATGCCTAGGTTTCGACATGCAAGATCGCCAGGTTCTAAAATACAAAGTCGATCGACCGTAATGAGGTATGACGTATTGTTCTCCGCATCATGCCATATTTCTTTCAGCTCTTCCTGAATGTCCGTGTAGCTCACTATATATGGAAGTTGTCCATTTACGCTTGCGCAAAAGCTTATAAACAACATGATGACCCATAAGTATTTTAACACTTTAATCGATTTTTGGCTTGTGCAGGGGAATACACAATACATGAAACATATTACAAAAATATGTAATATATAATTAACAAAAGCAAATAAGCCTGACAATTATGTGTTTTTAAGGACGTATTAACATCTTATCATTTGAGCATTACTCTATGTAATTTGATAGATTGAAATGGGAGGCACAACAACAGTAAACATAGTACTTCCAATTGCGTTTAGACAAGATGGTTATTTGAAAACCGTACACATACTTTTACAAGTAAGTAGATGACCTAAATCAATACAATAATTCTTGATGATAAAGAAGAGGGATAAAAAATATTGGTGTAATTTGTTTGTCGCAATCATATAGCTAGAACAAACACTTCATCTCTCTATGAAAAATATCATACTTCCAATCCTAATTTGTATCACCTCCATCTCTCATGTATTTTCTCAAAATTATATGTTCCTTGAATGGGAGATTGTTGGTGTTTCATTCATCGCACCTACAGATGAAAAGAATATCAATACGCTTGGATTTCACTCTGAACTTAGATTAAACTTGAGTGATAAATTTTCATTAGGCTTTAAAACTGAAAATCATATTTTCAATCCATATAAAATGTTTGGTGAACCAATAAGAAGTTTTGGAATTACTACTTCCTTGTCTGTTACCTCTGATTACTATTTCCATAACAATATAAATAAGCGAGGATATTTTGGCGTTACCGTAGGCTCTTTTGATAATATGGCTACGACAGAATCAGGGATTGATGTTGGAGGAAGAGGATTTGGGATAACGCCGAGAGTGGGTTATGAATTTTCAATCTTTAGACTTACAGGAGAATACAACTTTGTCTTTCTTGAAGACTTCCCCAACTACTTTGGATTAAGACTGGGCATAAATATCGGAGGAAGGTATAAGAAAAACAAGGATGCTAAAACATAAGTACCTACAAGAACAAAAATTAAAAACGAATGAGCGAATCACTAAAATTCGACTATCAATCTAAGAGAGATCGAGATCCACAAAGTAAACAAACAATGCTATTCCTAAGACTCGGTGGTCTAGTTTTTGTTTTAACTGGAGGCGTCTCTATGTGGCTTACTTGGGATAACCTATTCACCTATAAGTTATTCCTCTACCCTCTTCAAATTGCATTCGGACTATTCCAATTCATATATCCTCAACTGTCTGCAAGAGGATTTTCACTCACCAACAAAACAGTAAGTATAGACGACCAATCCATTTCTTGGAAACTAAGTGCTAGAAAACCGATGCAAAGCATCAAAATATCTTCCATCAATAAAATCAATGTCTACTTTGGAGAAGTGCACTTTGAAATGAACTCAGGAGAAAACCTCATCCTAAAGAAGCATGAGATCAGGAACAAAACTAAGTTTGAAAAATTCAATCAGCTCATCGAAGAAATGCAAAAAGACTAAACGCTGCTTAGATCCTGTAAACCAAAACGTTTAGTCTTTCTTCTTTTTATATTTCTAGTAGGTACAATCAGAAAAGCAATCATTGAAAATCCCTAAAACAAAAACTAAATCAATAGATTGCTTGTCAAAAATTCATTGAAAAATGAATCACAATCAAGGAAGAGATTCTACTTCCCGAGTAAAAACACAGTAGGGATCTTATTGAAATTAGGCTTACTACCCTTCCAATCTTTGATTTTTTTTGTCTGTATCGATTGTTGTTCGCCAGATATATCTATGGCAATACACAAGCTCAGGTTGGAATCTAAAAACTTACAGATGTGGTCGAGCATCCGTTGGTTTCTAAAAGGCGTTTCTATAAAAATCTGGGTTTGCCCTTTTTGTGCAGCTTTTTGCAGACCAGCCAGTTTGGATTTTAATTCGCCATCTTTAATAGGCAAGTAGCCGTGGAAGGTGAAGTTTTGGCCATTAAGTCCAGATCCACTCAATGCGAGCAAAATTGAAGAAGGGCCTGGCAAAGGAATTACCTCAAAGTTATTGCGATGAGCTAATGCGGCAAATTCTTTTCCTGGGTCGGCAACTCCAGGCATACCAGACTCACTGATTACTCCGACATCGTGGCCAGCTTTCAACCATGCCAATACTTGGCTCTGTCCTACTTGTAGATCACGCTTGTCCATTTCCACCAACTCTATTTCTTGAATTGAGAATGGTGGATTGCAGAGCTTGATAAACCTTCTTGCGGTCCTTGCTCTTTCTGCCACGTAGAATTTCAAACTTTGGATTATTCGGAGACTAGCTTCTGGGATAGAATCAACTTGGCCTTCAGAAATTACGGAAGGCACCATATACAATTTTGCCATGGCTGAAAATTAGATAGTAAATCGGAGAATGGGAAATTTAGTGGAGAATAAATTAATTTATCAAATCCAAAATCATCCATTTACTGGCTTGGATAATTTTTATCAAAAACGAAAGGCCCAGTTCTTCAACTGGGCCTTCTACTAAAAAGTGAGGACGACAAATTTTCTTCACCTGATCATCAGAAATATTTTCTAGTGCAATCTTATTATCCGAACAAAGTCAATTGCGGATTTTTCATGGACTCAAATAAATCTGTGTCTAATTCGATCTTCCTTATTTCGTTGAAATAAACTTTTTTAGCCAAACGTAACTGTTCCTTTATGGAATCAGCAAAGCTACCAGTACCTATCATTCGCTGACCAAGGCGATTACCTGTCTCTTTGCTTGTGTGTAAGTTGGCTATCTGATCCATTATTTTGTCGTACTTACTTGGGTAAGATTTCTGTAACCAATCTCTAAAATCATCTTCCGTTTCATCATTCAGACGAATGACAATGTGGTTGATGTCATTTGCACCATGGCTAGCAACGGTACGAACGAGTGGCATAATTTCGTGATCGTTGAGGCCAGGGATTATCGGAGCTGCAAGCACTGATACTGGAATCCCTTCGGTGGATAAATGTTTGATGGTTCTTAATCTTGCGAAAGTGGAAGAAGTTCTAGGATTCATTTTTTGTCTTAAGCGATCATCTAGGGTGTTAAGTGAGATGGTCACTTTTACCAAATTGTGTGAAGCCAATTTTTTCAATACATCAAGATCTCTAATGATCAATGCATTTTTGGTTGTAATCTGAACTGGGTGTTTGAATTCCCAAAGAACTTCAAGAATTGCGCGAGTCAATTCTAATTTATCTTCTATTGGAAGATAGCAATCAGTGTTTCCTGAAAGTATGATTGGTGATACTTTCCAGGAAGCACTTGAAAGCTTCTTACGCAATAGTTCGGGAGCATTCTCATTGATAATGACTTTTGTCTCAGTATCTAAGCTAGGACCAAAGCCCCAAAAAGGATTGCTTTGTTTTTCTCCTAGCGTTTCATACGGATTCATCAAATAGTCCTCAAGAATATCGGAATGGGTCACTGATGCTAAAATCGAATGGGATCCCGAAGGCTTGCAAGCTGCTTTTGGATTGGGACCCGATTCTAGTTCTACAATAGTATCATTCAGTAGGTTGTCAAATCTTCCTGAAGGTTGAAATTGTGACCTTCTTCCTTTAATGGTTTTTAGATTATTCATGTTAGGTGCTATTATTATCTAATGTCGAATTACTCGTCAAATATATGGCGAGATTTTCGCATTGTCAAATTTTCCGACATTTTTCGTCGAATAATTTAGCTGTCTTACATAAATAATCGAATTACACAGAATGCGTATTTGCCCGAAAGGGCCCAAAACATTAAAGAAAAGGTATTAAATCTACTTCAAGTCGTCCTTGAAAATTTTGGCGACTTTTTCGACTTTTGGTCTACTGACTGCTCTTACATATCCTTGATTGGGATTGTTCCAATAGAAATCTTGGTGGTATTCTTCTGCTACCCAAAAGACATCGTAGGCAGCAACCTCTGTGACGATTCCTCCATCAAAGGCATGCTCGTTGTACTCAGCAATCTTTTTATCAATGATTGCCTTTTGTGATTCTGATTGGTAATACAGACCTGAACGATAAGATTCCCCTACATCAGGACCTTGCCGGTTTAAAGTTGTCGGGTCATGCGCAACAAAAAACACGTCTAGGATCTTTTCAAAACTGATGATTTTAGGATCGTACACCAGATACACCGCTTCCGTGTGACCTGTCGTGTGTGTACAAACTTCTTTATAGGTTGGATTTTGTGTATGTCCGGCAGTATATCCACTGATGGACTCCACGACTCCATTTATTTGCTGAAAAGCTGCCTCAACGCACCAGAAACATCCGCCGGCGACGACGGCTGTTTCGTATGCATCAAGGTCTTTTCCATTGAGATAAGTGTCAATATCTACAATGTCATTACTTGGCTTCTGTGGCTTGGTCTGCTCAGTGGTATTGCAAGCTTCAGTGGCAAAAAAGAAAAGAACTAAGATTGATGATATTAACATTTTCATTGTGTATTAATTAAAACTATTAAGTTTCACATTAAAGGTAATTACCCCTCCTGCTTCAATGGCCGAACCTGCCGGTGGATTCTGTCCATACCCCAATCTTGCTGGAATATATAAGTCTACCTCGCCGCCCTCTCCAATCAGTTGAAGACCTTCTCCCCAACCTATAATCACTTGATTTAATGGAAAACTGATATCTTCATTGGCGTCGAATAAAGTTCCACCCAACGTCCGTCCTACATAATCAACGTTTACTGTGCTTGAAATGTTCGGCTTATCTTCACCTCCTGGTTCGATGATGGTATAAAAAAGTCCTGTTTCCGTCATTTCCGCTTCCAAGCTATTGTCGACCAAATATTGCTCAATCTCCATGATATTTCTATCAAAAGTCTCAGCTTGCGTCTCATCTTGTTCACATCCTGCGAATAAAAACCCAACGAATAATAGTATTGTTAATTTTTTCATAATTATAATTTGTAAGTGTCAAAAGTCGCAAATCAATTGGTTAAAGGCAATTTTTAGGGGATTATTATTTAGGGTTGGTTCGCTAGGAGTCAAGGCATAAAAAAAGGCTTGCCATAAATGACAAGCCTTTAAAAGTGGTTTCGTTATGTATTCTTAATTAACTTTTATGAATCTTTCTAATTTTTCTGATTTGTAAGAGCCCATCAACAATAGATAAGCACCTGAATCATATTGCGAAATATCGACACTTATTACTTTATCATCTGGATTAACATCCATACGCTCGACCATTCGTCCATTCATATCTCTGATCATAATAAATCCACCCTTTCCTTCTGGAATCGCATTGATGTTGATATTCAAAACATCTGTTGCCGGATTAGGATACATATAGAAACTTACTGGCGCATTTGCAACTACACAACCATCTGTAACGCTTACAGGATTAGATAAAGCAAAACAAGTTGACCATTTATTGATATTAAATCCAACTGCGTAGTTATTAATTGGTTCGTTGTAACAAACACTGTATACCAACATATTGCCTGATCCATCTCCTATGTTATCAAGATCAACCAAAGTATCTGATTCAATCGCAAGTATATCTCCGTTCAATCCAGTAAATACCAGATCGCAGCTTGATCCAACATTATTGGTCACAACAAATTCTGTAAGATCGGATATTCCATCAAAGCTACAGATATCCATTGAGGTACCTGAACCTGTGAAAGTTAGATTTCCTCCTGAGACAAAGTTTTTGAATACCTCAATCGGTGTAGATAATCCGAAGCATCCGGTAAGATTTACTTTATTCAATCCAACTTCCAATCCTTCCAATCCTGGGGCATAAGTAATATGATACAGATGACAAGTGCTTGGACCAAAACCTTCCAAATCAAAATCAGGACCTGTAGGTAAATCCAAAATCACTCCTGCTTCATCTGTCAACAACCATCCTTCAAGATATCCTGAAGAGTTGTCAGACAATATCGTTGTGAATGGATCCGGCGCGCCATCTCCACTACAAATTGTAAACGAGCTAAGACCATCTTCCGTAGTAAGGTTACCACCAAGAATGGCTTCTCTATTTACTTCAATTGAATTGGAAATATTAAAACAACCTGAAAGTGCATCTAGATTTGATCCAACAAAATCTCCATCAAGAGGACCGTGCCATGCAACAAAATAAATATAACATACGCCCAATGGTGCTCCTTCAAAATTAAAGACATTGCTGTCTTGGACAGCTAAAATATTTCCAAGTGCGTCAGTCAAAATGTACTCTGTAAATTGACCATATGAAGTTGAATTAATTACAACTACTTCATCTTGAAGGCCATCGCTAGAACATACCGTTATTATGCTTCCAATGTCTGTAGTAATTGTTCCTGCATCAGAAACATTTGCATTCACCTCAATTGGATTAGACAAATCAAAACAACCTGACAAAGATGTAAGTGGCCAATCAACAGCAAGACCCGCAAGACCATCTCCGTAGCAAATATTATAAATGTAGCTCGTAGAAGATGTGCCCGACCCTGTCAAAGCAAATGGAGGACCCGAAGGCAAACTTGTAATCAAGCCATCTTCATCTGTTATAACCCATGCACAATTGTCACCACTGTTGCCAGTCAATGTTACATCTACTGTAAAAGTATTTCCACTATCTAAACAAACATCAACTACTGTAGCACCATCAGAAGAAATCATTCCTCCTTCTGAGCTTGATCTTATGATTGTAATAATATTAGAAAGACTGTGGCATCCGATAAGGTCAGCAACATTCAATCCAACCACGACACCGGCCAAGCCTGACTGGTATGTGATACATTGAATATAACATACTCCAACATCGGCTCCTTCAAAATCAAAGGTGTTGTCTGACATGATTGCTAAGATTATACCGTTGTCATCTGTTACTACACATTGTGTGAACGGTCCAACAAAATCTGTATGCTCTACTGTAATTAAATCTGGTTCGCCATCGCCAACACAAGCAAGGAATGTTGTTCCTTGATCCGAAGTAATCATTCCTCCTTCTGTTCCATTTTTGGTAATTGTGATAGGGTTTGATAAATCAAAACATCCTGTCACGCCAGATACATTTGCCCCTATGGTAGCTCCATTGATTGATCCAGAGTATGAAAGATTCCAAACCTGACATACACCCGTTGTTCCTTCAAAATCAAAAACATTGGTAGCTGGTAAATCAAGTATGTTCCCATCGGTATCGGTTACAACCCAAACTGATGTCCCAATATTTCCCGTAAGGTTAACAGTAAACGCATCTGACTCTCCGTCACTTGTACAAAATGTAGCCTCGGTTGTACCGTCGGTCAAACTGATTGTTCCACCTTCAGATTCTGTTCTTATGACAGTAATCCAATTGGACAAATCATGGCAACCTTGTAGTGATAGTGCGTTCTCTCCTACTCCCAATCCTATTAAACCATCTTCGTATGAAAGATGCCAAATAAGACAAGTTCCAATTCCTACATTTTCAAAATTAAATGAGTTGGATGTTGCTAATTCAAGAATAACTCCATCGGCGTCTGTTACCAACCATTGTGAATTTGTACCATCGTTTCCGGTAAGGGTAACATCTATTACGTCATCTATCCCATCGTTTACACAAATGGATATATCAGATCCTAACGGTGTAGATATGTTTCCACCGTTGGCACTTTGCTTCGTTACAATTATTTGATTTGAAAGATCATGACATCCACTGATGTCTGCTGTATTTGAACCCACTGAAACGCCTGATACTGTTCCTGAATATGCAAGGAAAAATATTTGACAAGTGCCAGTTGGGTAATTATTAAAGTTAAATGGTGGACTTCCCGGAGTATCTATGATATTTCCTGCGGTATCTGTGATCAACCATGCTCCAGCAGTACTTGCGTTGCCTTGAACATTTACATTTACGAAATCGCTATTGCTATCTCCAACACAAAGGCTGGTTTCAAACGTGCCGTCATCCAATGAGATGAGGCCTGCATCCGCTTGATTTCTCACAACAGTAATCGGATTAGATAAACCAAAGCATCCATCAAGATTTGCTGCATTGGCACCCATCGAAGCTCCTGTCAAAGTTCCTTCATAGCTTACATGCCATATCTGACATATTCCAGCTGGTGCTGCTTCAAAACTAAATGGTGGTGCTGCTGGTAATTCCAAGATATTTCCTTGATCATCTGTAATGATCCATTGGTTGCTTGAACCTGTATTTCCTGTGACGACTGCATCAACAGCCATTGAGTTTCCATTTCCTACGCACACCTCAACAGTCGAACCTAAGGTTGAAGAAATTGAACCTGCTGTGACTGAGGTCAAAGTCAAAGGCACCCCATTGGAAAGCCCAATACATCCTGACAACCCAGCAATTGGTGCTCCAGTCGACAATCCATCGACAGGACCGCTAGAAGCAAGGTGATAAATGGTATATTCTCCCTCATTGACATTTGTAAAATCAAAAGTCGGAGAACTTGAAATATTTTCTATTCTATTTGATGCAGCATTAACCAAAAGGAATTGTGAATCTGCTCCTACATTTCCAGTAATGGTATAACTAACAATACCAGATTGAGCTGGTATACATAATACATTTAGTGGCGCAGTTAATGTACCAGCAATTACTTCTGACCTTACAACTGAGATTGGATTTGAAAGTCCAAAACAGCCAGAAAGAGCAGATACATTGTCACCGACTTGTCCACCCACAAGACCTGCCTCATAGGTTAAGTGATAAAGATTACAAGTCCCTGCTCCCGTTCCTTCAAAGTCAAATGGAAGCGTTGCATTTGCGTTTAATATGTTGCCATTGGCATCAGTCACCAACCAAACGTTGTTGGCTCCTGTGTTTCCTGTTACTACTGCATCTACTAAATCTGGAACTCCATCTCCAACACAAGCGCTGATTGTACTTCCTTGTGTTGAACTGATTGAACCAGCGGTGATATCAGCTGTTGAAACCGTGACTGGATTTGAAAGCGCAAAACATCCGCTTACTTCGCTGAAATCTTGTCCATTGGCAAGACCTCCTAAACCTCCATTGGAAGATACATGGTATACCGTATATGTTCCTGCAGCAAAAAAGCTAAAATCAAATGTTGGAGAAGTTGAAACTGAAACGATACTTCCGCTATTATTTACCAATACGTATTCTGATAGTGGTGATGTTATTCCTGTCGTATTAAAACTCAAAGCAGTTTGTCCACCCGCCAAACAAATAGATTGAGAAGGCGTTGTAATGGTTGCTGCATCAAAACTCTGTCTTACAATGGTCACTGGATTAGACAAATCAAAACAACCAGAAATATTTGCTGCATTCTGTCCAACCACATCTCCGGTTACTCCACCGGTAGAAACCAATTGCCACACAAGGCAAGTACCAGATCCAGCCGCATTGAAGTCAATGGTTGTTCCTGTTTGTGTTTCTAATATATTTCCTGCTTCATCGGTAATAAGATAGTTGACCGTAGTTCCAAACTGTTCGCCAGTTAAATTTAATTCGTAAACAGCATTTGTGTTGTTCAGACAGACAGAAATACTTGTCTGGCCATTGATATCTATGTTGGAAGCTTGCACGCTTGTTTTATCCACCAATATTGCATTGGACAATCCAATACATCCTTCAATATCATCTACATTTTGTCCTATTGCTAAATTGGTCTGACCTACTGATGATAGGTGATAAACAAAACATAAGGGCTGATCTACTCCTGCGAAAGTCAGAGGTAAGTCGTTCTGCACGGTTAACACATTATTATTTGCGTCAGCGATAATCCACTGAGAGCTTCCAGAATTTCCTGTAATTGATGGTGTTAATGACTCACTTGATCCTTCACAAATTGTGAAAGTTCCAGTTCCATCAGGCGTAGAAATTGTTCCTGCAAAAGCTTGGTCTCTTCTAACTGTAATCCCATTGGATCTCACATAACAACCTGTAATATCGGTCAAGTTATTACCTACAACTGCTCCGTCTAAATTATCTTCAAAATGATACTCATAAAGAAGACACACTCCTGCTCCAGCTCCAGCAAAATCGAATGGTGGATCACCCGCCGGTACATCCAATATATTGCCAAATTCATCTGTAATAACATATGTTGAGTTTGGCGCATCGCCACCTACAGACTCAACGTCTACCATAGCAGGTTGGTCTGAATTTATACAAAGAGTAATAGAAGTACTTCCATTTACCGTCAAAGAAGATGGTGATATCTCTGCTTTTGTAACGTTGATAGGATTGGACAAAGAAAAACATCCAATGATATCAAAAATTGATTGCCCAATGGCAAAATTCTGCAAGTTACCAGCAGTCATGATTACATAAATCTGACATTCATCAAATTGTATGCTGTTTAAATCTATCGTGTTAGATGGTTGTGATTCAAGGATTACACCTGTGGTATCAGTAACAAGATACACTGCTCCACCTTGACCTCCTACTACATTCAGCGTTACGATTCCATTCACACCTGCACCGCATAATTCAAGTGAAGTTTCGCCATCGATATCGATGACTGAAGGGCTTGTGTTGAATACATTCACTGTGATAGGATTAGACAATCCATAACAACCATTGATACTTGAAATGTTGTCACCAACTGAAGGTACTATACTGGCATCATCAGCGGTCAAGTGATATATGAAATTGGTAGAAGTTGAACCTGTAAAATCATATGGAAGTGGAGCATTGATACTGATGACACCGCCTGATGCGTCAGTAAGAATCCAATAATTAAACGCTCCTTGGTTGCCTACGACTGTAGGGTTTACCGTAAAATTGGTATCATCTCCACAAAATTGAATATCTGTACTTCCATTGACTGATATAGAACCAGGCATGGCCAATTGTCTGTTTACAGTTACTGGATTAGAAATATCAAAACATCCTTCAATTCCTGAAATATTGGCGCCAACTTCTGCTCCTATTAATGAACCTTCATGTGCTATTAAATACACCTGGCACACACCTGCACCCGCGTTTGTAAAGTCGAATGTTGGACCTGCTCCTGGTAAAGCAAGTATACTGCCTGCATCATCAGTGATAACATAGGTTTGCAATTGAGAAACCGTACCAGTACTTAGGAAAGAAACTGAGTTTGAAGCAGTTCCATTGATACAAAGATTTGTTTCTACTGCACCACCATAGGTTGTTAGATCACCAGCGATGAATACTCCATCACCACACTCAGAAACAATTTTTAGTTCGTCAATATCCCAAGCTTGAACACCGTAACCATTACCGACAAAACAGTATGGAAGGATTTCAAAGCTAAAATTGGTAGGAGTATTTACTAAGAATGCTGGATTATTAGAAAAATCAAATTCTTCTAAAGTCCATTCTTGAGTTGTACCTATATTATCTTGATGAAAAACTTGTATACCATTGGCAAAAACAGTCACAGCGTATCTTGTAGGATGGTTGTTTGGGCCAGAGATACCATCCACATACTGGAAAGTCTCTGGAGCTAGTTCGTAAAATGATAATGATGACAATCTACCTACGCCTGTTGCGTCTGGCGTTACTGTAACATCAAACTTCAATGCCTGAGACTGGCCAGGTTGGTAAAAACATCCTGCGTACGAGTTAATACACATTGCAATACCACCATCTACACCGGGTGCACAAGAATGTGTATTCTCTGTAGGAACATCTCTATACAGAGTCGGATTGATCATTGATAAAGTTGAACATCCATCAGAATTGAAAATTGAAGGAACAAACTCTTCATAACTTTGATGGGTGCCAAAATTAAAATTTGAAACACATTGTTCAAAATCCCAATGGATTGTGGATGGATTTCCTGCCATCAAGGCATTTGTGCATAAGAGAAAAAATAATGCAAATAATGATTGTTGTAATCGTAGCGTCATACTTTTTGGTATCTCGATATTAATCAAAAAATAAATAGTCAAGTTGAATTTCAACGTAAGTTAAAGCGCGTGTTAAAAGTTAATTTAACACGATTTCTTTTACCGTTTTGGATAGTGTGATAGCATTAAAAATGCCGCTTGTGAAGCATAGCCATCGGTTTAACTAATTGGGATTAGGTAAATTACGCATAAAGATAATATTTAATATGTTATTACCAAAACAAAAAGGCGCTCCCCGACCAAAGGGAACGCCATACTTTCCAAACTGCTATGAATCTCTTTTAGATTACAAATCTTTTTATCTCGTTTAGCATGATACTTTTCAGCTTGTTGGCAGCTTTCAGAGCGATGCTTTCATCCGTTGGAAATGGTTTAGGGTAATTGTTTAAGCGACCTCTTGTGTGAGTGCTCAATGCCCTCTTATCTCCTTTGAATGTGCATGTGTAATCGTTGAAATCCGAAGTTACATTAAAGCTGTTGCTGTTCACCAACTCGGTTGTTCCTGCGTCGTAAAACTTAATCAGACCACCTACGTTTGCCGACTTCGTTCTATTTATTTCTAGTACGTCTGCGTGTATCCAAACCATTTTAGGTTTCTTGATATCGTTACCCAAAGTATCTTTCATTACGTTTCCATTTTTATCGAATACATACTTCCATCCATCCTGTATCTCTTTTCGGTCTCTGTATTCCTTCACAAATTCTCTTTCAGGGCTTATATGCAAATCTGTAATTTCCATTTCGGCAACCATATCGATCTCTGCAAATGAAGGCTCAATGGTAAAATACTCTGTCCACTGGTCGTTTAAAGATTTCACGTTCAAGGCCAACATTGCTTCTTCAAGGTTTATCGGCATTGCAACCAATGATCTATTTTCTGTTCTTACCAAGATCCGCGTTGTCCCCAAGAACAATGCCTTTTCTTTAAGGCTTTCGACATCATTGTAATGTCTGTAATGTCTGTTGACTTTATTCAATTCCGTGTATGCTTTTCTTGCAGCCCATTTGTTTCCTGTCTCGGCTTTCGCCAAATGTTCATTCGCCAATTTATAGTGATAGGCTGCTGCTTGTTTGGCCGTTTCCCTGATCAATCCATCTACTTTGATAAACTTAAATTCAGCTCTATATCCATCTTTGCCTACCAATGGCAACAATGGTAATAAGGCATTTTGTCTATTTTTCACATCTGCATAGATGTCTAAAATATGATCATAGTTTTCTGGACGATTTTCATCACTCAGGAATTTAACTCGATCTAAATCTCTCTTTAATGCTTTGTGATAAGCTTCTTCAAGCAGCATTATCTTTTTGGTTGATTTGTTCTTATCACCTTCAATCTGTCTTTTTGCAATTACAATTGCTCTTTCGTAATCACCGCTCTCAACTGCTTTGTTGATTGACTGGCAGCTGCTAAGTAAGATGATCGTGGTCAGTGTGTATAGAATCCGTTTCATAGCTGATGATTTAAAAGTGAATAATGTTTTCTTTTAAGTCTACGAGAACGGGCCAAAGGTTAACTGGCGATGCCTGATTTAGGGTTTTATTAACTAGAAAGAAGGGTTTTTAGGGCTTTGTTAACTATGCAATAGGCAAATTCATGGGTATCAGTTCACTTATATAGCCACCAATGGATTGGTTGTATTTTGAATTAAGAAATAAAGAATGGATTGGAACCAATGATCTGGAAATACTGCAGTTAATGAGAGTGTATTGGATTTTATCTAAAATAAAAGGGACCCATTCTTTAATGAATCCCTTTTAATTTAAATAAATCAGGTTTAATCTTTGTTCATGATTTTGGTAAAAGTTCTTTGTTTGGTTGACTGTCAAATCTCCTTATCGTTTACAACCAAAGAGAACTTAAAATCAAGGAAGCACCGCTGGGGTTATACGGCGTATTCTAATGATATTGCTAATATATGGTAGAAAACCATGAGAAACTTGAGTATTAGACTAAAGGCAAAGCCAATTAGAGGAACGGCAATTTCTTGTAATGAGGGCCAAGAATTGGGTATGACTTAGTGTATATATAACACTTGATGGATGTAAGAATAAATGTAAAAAATAGGTGCTTGTGCTTGTGCCATTTCAGGAAGTCCCAAAAGACTATGCTGTAATTGTTGCGCACAACTGATTTGCAAAATCCTCACGCTGCATCTCGACACTTAATTGCTGAGCCATGTCTTTATAGGCTTGATTATTAATGAGATCTAATATGTTTGCTGTAAGATTATCAACAGTGATTTTGCTTATATCCATTCCCAAAGGACCCAAACCCTTTTTGTACACCAATTTATTCCATACATATTGATCCACAATATGTGGGATTACCAAACTAGGACATCCGTATTTGATTGCAGTGTGGGTAGTTCCTGATCCTCCGTGATGAACTACAGCATGTAGTTTTGGAAATGCCCAGTCATATGGAATACGATCTACAAAGTACAATAATTCATTGTCATATGATGGTGGCTTGATGAGCCCACCAGCTGCTGTATTAATAATGGCAGGAATCTTATTCTTTTGAAGAACCTTAAGTACGATATTGGTTTTCTCAACTGGGTCCATGTTGATCATACTACCAAACGTAACCATGATCACTTTATCATGGTTATTTAAAAAAGCATTGAGGTTTTCATCTGGATTCCAATTATTGGTTTTGCTTCTTTCATGGTAGCCCAATACGGATAAGTTCTCATCCCAATATTCAGGTCGAGGAAACAGACTTGGAGAAACTGTATAAATTGTTTTGTTAGAAAACATCGCCTGTTGGATTTGTTTCTGTTTGACATTTTTTGTTTCGTCCAGGTATTTTAATGAACCCATGATGGTTTTCACCAGACCATAGTTGGCTAGTTTGTAACTCAGTTTATTTAAAAATGGCCCAAGGTTTCTATTAAACATAATATGCGCATGGTCTTTCACATAATGTAGAAAGGGAATAGGGCTTACCAATATTACTTTGCCTTTATTTTTGATTCCCCATATGACAGGATATATTGCCTTGCTATGATGCACAACCCTATCGGGATCCTCACGATTAATTACTTGAGATTGTAATCGAATCATCTCAGCATTGGCGACAGACTGTTTGGCTATCAGGGTTTTGTATGCTTTTATTTTGGTCCAACCAAAACGACCTCCTCCCATAGCAATGCGTCCTGCAGGGCTATCTAGCATTTCGATAAATTTGGTACCCAATGACTCAAATTCTAAACCTGAATCTTCAGCGAGACTTCTAAATTGTTCTGGAAACATGCAGACTACTTGGTGTCCTTGGGATTTGAGTAATTCCGCGATCGCCAAGAATGGCTCCATGTCTCCCCTTGAACCAATAGATGTGAGAATGATCTTCATGTTTTAAGTTAAGTTAACTTCAAGACTAAGGTACGCTATAAGAATCGTTTACATCGATTTTGAAAAGGACGTTATTTGTTCTACAATCCAAACTACTCTGATGTATATCAAACTTCCTGTATCTATAAAGGCATCTTATATTCTGGTTCATTCACAAATGGACATAAAAAAAGTAGGCTACAAAAACTGCAACCTACTTATAAAGTCATTTAGTCATTTTCACTTCACTCGTTGTAACTTTCCAATGGCATTGTTTTCACCATCGGTAAGCCAAGCAATGTACACTGTCTCCTCTTTGAACCATTTACCTAACTCTTCTTTATCCTTCTTCAACAGTACTTCTAGGTCATCGTGGAAGATCACAACTTGATGTAAGTTTACTATTTTAATTGTCTGTTGCTTTGATTCATCCAAACTTTTCTTCAGATCATCTATTAAGATCATAAGCTTATCTGTCACTTCGGCATCATTTACAAAGTTAACCGTGCCGCCTGAAGCAAAAGTAGTTGTCACACAATCTTCGATTTCAGCAACAAAATCTTGATTTGCTACAACTTCAAAACCATTATCTAGTTCGATTTCATCTCCGGCAAAAAAGACTACTTGAGATGGTTCATCCACTAAGGCTGTTGACAAAATTGTCTCTTCTGCAGAGGTTGTATTTTGTGTAATTGAATTTATGACAATATTGACTCCATCACAAGGTTGGCAACCTTCATCAATGAGACCATCACAATCGTTGTCTTGGTTATCACAAATTTCGGTATTGCCTGGATAGTTTTGGTTGTTTGCATCGTCACAATCATTACCACCGACGACGGTCGGGTCACCTACCCAAGTGGCATTATTGAAATTACATTCTACATATCCATCATTGTCGTTGTCTACTTCATTGGCAGGAATTCCTGATAGGTTACAATTATTACGCTGACCATCACAAATTTCTGGTGCTCCTGGATAAACAGAACCATCTGAGTCATTGCAATCATTCCCTCCTATTACAGAGGAGCTTCCTACCCAAGTGGCTACATTGAAGTTACATTCTACGTAACCATCATTATCGTTGTCTACTTCGTCTGTAGGAATTCCTGATAGGTTACAATTGTTTCTTTGACCATCACATAATTCACTTGCACCTGGATATACTGTATTGTCAGAATCATTACAATCATTACCTCCGATCACAGAACCACTTCCAACCCATATTGCTGCATTGAAATTACATTCCACATAACCGTCATTGTCGTTGTCCACTTCATTGGCCGGAATTCCGGACAAATTACAATTATTACGTTGTCCATCGCAAAGTTCAGGTGCTCCGGGGAAAACAGTATCGTCAGTATCATTACAATCATCACCACCAATCACTGATCCACTTCCAACCCATATTGTTATGTCAAATTCACATTCCACATATCCATCATTGTCGTTGTCAATTTCATTCGCAGGGATTCCTGAAAAGTTACAATCATTTCGTTGTCCGTCACAACGTTCTGGTGCTCCGGGGAACACGGTACCATCGGTATCATCACAATCGTTTCCTCCGATGACCGAAGGGCTACCAGCCCAAGTGGCAGCATTGAAATTACATTCAACATATCCATCACCATCGTTATCCACTTCATTCAATGCCAATGTGCCTATCAAACAATTATTAATCTGCCCATCACATACCTCAATCGCACCAGGGAAAACAGTATCATCCGCATCATTGCAATCATCATCATTGCCTACATATCCATTAGGCGCAGTGGTGGCATCCAATGTATTGTTAGGATCACCGAATAAATCACCATCAAAATCTCGATACCAAGTGATAAGAGGCGTTGAACAAGATCCATCGTCAATGTTTGCATTTGGATCAAAATTCCCTGCTCCAGGATCTGTACATCCAAAGATAGGTTCAAAATCAGATAAAAATACAACACCATAATCTTCCACTTGGCTATATGATGGATTTTCACAAGGTCCTGAAACTCCTATATCGTGTATAATTCTGAACCTAAGTATTTCATCTTCTAATGGACTTGAAGCCGTAGTAAATGGCAACGCATAATTTGCTCCACCACTATTCAAATTAAAGTTGGCTTCCAACTCTCCTCCATCATTAAAATCACCATCACCATTGTTGTCTATATAAATTCTAACACTTGTGTTGCTGTTCCCTTGGGTACCTACAATGATATCATAATCGGTATCGACTTCTAAATTAAATATTTGCTCACAAGCGAAATCTTCATATCTACCAGCAGCAGCGGCATCGTCTGACGGATTAGAAACATTTTCTAAGCTTACCAAAACAATCCCTCCCGCTCCACCAGAGCCAGAAGGCGTACAAGGATTGGATGGTTCATCTTTTACATCAACATATGAAAAGAATTCACCAGATCCTGCACCATTGGTTGAAGTAATTTTTACAAAATGTTGTCCTAACGTATTAAAAGTTACAGTCTCTTTTTCTTCTATAGAAGTAGCGGGAGTACCATTATCAAACTCCCAATCCCTTGTCGCACCATATTGAGATTGATCTTCAAATTCAACCTCTCCGCCTACACAAGTGATTATGGTTGACTGAAAGAAATTTCCTTCTGGTATTCCATTATCACTACACGGATCCAAATATCCTATTGAGTTTATTCTTGCATCTATATCATTCATAGAAGCAGATGACCAATTGGAAGTTCCAACAACCGAAGGAGCCATAATAGCAACTGTTCCTGATGCATCATGATTTGCATCCCAGTTGTGACCTATTTCATGAGACACCATCACTTGCAATAACAATCCATTGCCAGAAAAATTTTCCAATAAATGGTGCCATCCAGGCGTATAAGCAACTCCTATCACACCAAAATTTCCATTTGCTTGGATATTTCGATCAGTCCAGAGTCCTGCCATTTGATAGTTGATACCAAAACCACCACTTGCACCCCCGGAAGAGTTTCCACCTCCGTTGCCCCAATCATCAAAATCATTCAGTAAATCTTCCGCATCATTGGTAGAAGGAAAAGGGTCTGCCCCAGCTGTAGCAGGAATAAAGTTTGCTACCACATCGTATTCAACATTTGTGTCAAACTCAGATCTATAATTTTCTTGTACCGTGTTTAAAACAGCTAAGTTGAAATCCTCTACATCTCCAACACTTCCAAATTCTGTTACCATGTCAAAGGTGTTGGCAATAGCGTAATCTACAAGCACACATTCATCGGTTATAAATTTTGAAGGATTTAATTCTCTTGTTTTTCTTTCTACCGTTTCAACTCCACAGACATGCTCATCATTTTCAATCACGTCGAAATCATAATAGGAGACAAACAAATTTCTAGGGGCAGATTTATCATAATACCTTACTGGTTCGATAAACAATTTACTGTTCCCCTTTCTCACATATCCAAAAATAAAATCATCGCTGATTGTGAGCGCAATTATTTCACCTCGATCAGAGTGCCCTCCAATCAAATGAGGAAGATTTTTTTCTCTATAGCTTACGGCTAAATTGTTGGGGAAAGCCGAAAATTCAAAATCTCTGATTCCTGTGTTTAAGGTAAATGCCTGAACATTTTCAAAATCCAAAGAAGATTTTTGAATATCCATTTCAAAGACATGATATCTTTCTAAAGTAGAGTTTAAAATTTGATCATAACCATGATCAGTAATTGTGGTTCCAGTAAGGTTATTTTGAGCAAATAATCCTAAAAAGGTCAATAAATTCAGACAAACTAGTAAAATTAATCTCATATTGAATGTTAACATAATGAAGAAACATATGATAATTAATCATCATATGTCAAAAATTATACCTAAAAGGAAGTGTTGTTGTGTGAAAAGCTAGAGATTACTGCAAATGTAACGCTACAATTTCGAAAAAGATTAGGTGAAAACCCTATATATTTAAAAAAATATATGTGTTTTACCAAACAGCGGACATAGAGAAGGCCTGCTCCTTGAGCAGACCTCTCATCCTCGTCTAATTGTTTATTTTGATACTATATATTCTAGTAAGGTGTGGCGATTATGCTTCGATGCTTGTCTTATTTATACCTGGCTTAACGGTACGGGAATACTTTACTTGTTTAAACTGCGAATAACCCATGATTTTCTGGAGAATATTTAAGTATTTACCCTTCAGATTTGCATCAACTTTTCGTCCGTTCACCTTAAAAGTTTTGTTACTGAGTGAATATTTGTAGTTCTCTACATCAGAGATTAAACCATCTTTTAATAGCTCCATCAAGAACTTTTCATTCAACTTCTTATGAATATCTCCTTGTCCATGCACAATCGCATAATCACCATACACAGATACATCTTGGTTAAAAATTCCATCTCCATCAAAAAATTCTATTGCCAAAATATCATCTTCAAAATCATCAAAGTCAAAAGACATATCAAACAAACCTTCTTCAATTAGTTGATGCTTGCCTTTATTATTCTTTTCCCATTTAATTTTATTCTTTTCAAGATTTTTTTCCCACTCAGCTTTTCCTTTTTCCAATTTACGTTTCATCTTGGCACCTTCTCTCCCCAAGGTTCTCTCCCACTTCATTGTTTCTTTTTCTAAATTCCGCATTTGCCTTTCGAGTATCAAACTCAATTCATGTTGATCAAAAATATCATCGGCAGAACCAAGAATAATTGTGGTCTCATCATTGTCCATTTCTGAAAATTTCAAGGTAGGGTACAAACTGTCAATGTAGGCAATTTCACCAAGCGCAGCCAATTCTTGTTCGATGGCTTTTTGCTTAAGCTTCAACAATTGGACTTGATCATCTGTTGACCAATCTTCATTGCTTCTTTCGATCCACCTGGCAATTTCATCATTGTAGTCTTCTTCGACGATAATGTCATACCGATCACTGTCATCCATCCATAGGTATACATCGCCGTCTTTCTTCAATTGAAAGACTTTATCGTTTCCATTTCCCAAATTCTTTGGGTACACTGGAGGTGCAGGCGGAGCAGGTGGTGCAGGCGGTGCCAGTTTACCTGGGCCAGCTGGAGGAGACGGAGGTGCAGGTAGCGCACTATCTGGAGAAGGAGGCGGAGGGGGAGGCATAGGTGCGCCATCAATGTAAGCCTGATATTTTTTGTAATCGGCTTCATCGATACGTTTTCCATCGACCCATAACTTTACAATTTCTCCATCTTCTTTCCAGATATCGACCCTTACATCATCGTTGTAATACATCATCTGGCATGAGCCTTTATCCATATTTGGAAGGGTATCAATTTCAATAAAATGGTGTTCGCTTTTTGGCCTTTCGGCAAATGTAGTCTCGAGAGGGGACTCCACTCTGTCGGAAGGAACGCTTCCATTTTCAATGAATAGGTGTTCTGGAACATCAGTTGTATTAGCACCCAACGATATCCCAACAATTAGAACGAAGAGTAGCGTACTTGTGATTATTTTTTCCATTACACGTGGTTTATATTGCGATTGATTTAAAATACGCTGTACTCTTTGGAGCAATTTTTTCTGCTTGCCTCCAAAGGTCATTGCCAAGTGATTGGCTTTATTTGTATGTTGTCCAATATGCAGTAAAGCTTTTGCATAAGTCAAATTGGATTTGGTCATATTGACAGCCATATCATCACACGAATTTTCTCTTTCGGTTCTGACTATGGAAGACAACCACCAAACAGCAGGGTGGTAATAGAACAATACCTCCACCAAGGACTGTATAATATTTATCAAGTAATCGTTTCTCAAAACATGACACAATTCATGCGCAATGATTGCTTCCACTTCTTTTGAATCCATGGCATTGATCACTCCTACTGGAAATAGAATCATTGGCTTGAAATAGCCGATCATCATAGGCATTTTCACAAGTGCAGATTGAACAATCTCGACTGACTTACTACTTCCTATATTGATCAAAAATTTATCAACGGCATGTTGCCATTTTTTATCCTTTAAATTTGAAGCACTTAATCTCAACTTTTTAATGAAATAAAATCCATAAAACATTCTTCCTGCAAACAATATCAAACCGAGAAACCAAATAAACACAATCAAGGAAGAATTGGTATCCAAGTAATTTATTGCGACTTCGTACCAATCAAGTGATTGTTCGCTCGCAACTCCTGTTATGTGATTGACATCGGAAATGGTATGCGTCGGAACCAAAAATATTTCTTTGGAAGCGCTAGCGGACGATTCTAATAATGTAGAAAATGTAAATACTGCTGCGATAGCAATTGAAAACAATGCAGCCAGAGAAAAATAATATTTAAATCTAGCAGATCGATTCTTCATATTGGAATAACACAAAGAAAAGATCAATGCGATCAGGACACCTTGCCACAAACTGTGAATAACAGTCCATGATAAAGCATGTAGTGTTTCGTCCGAAATGAATTGATTGATGGAAGTCATTTTTTCTTATTTTCGATTTGCTTGATCAAATCTTTTATCTCTTCTAGTTCTTCTTGCGTTGTATCATGATTCCCCAATGCCTGCATTACCAATTTCAAAGACGATCCTCTAAACGTAGCATCCACGAAACGCTCCAACAACTTCTTTTGCGTATCCCCTTCGGTCACCTTTGCAGAATATATGTGTGTCCGCTGATTGGCGTTGCGCTCCACCAAATCTTTTTCCAACATGATTTGCATTAGCTTCAAAGTTGTGGTATACCCTACTTCTCTTTTTTCATTCAACAAATCATTGATTTGCCTCACGGTTGATTCTCCATTTTGCCAGAGCAACTGGAGAATTTCTAATTCCGAATCTGTGGGTTGTGGTACTTGTTTCATTGTCTTTTATCGATTGGCTGACACTTAACTATCTATTAGATATGGTGTTTTAAGCCTTTATATAAAATGATAATACAATTATATACGAAAGAGTTCGTATAATCAAATTATCTTACGAAAGAATTCGTAATTAAGAATGTTTTAACATTTTGGATGGCTCTTTTACTCCCTATAATTCGAATGAATTGGGGATTGCTTTGAGTTTTATCAACGTTGGGCAATTAAATCCTATGGATGACCAATGGAAACACATCACCATTGGTTATTCCGAATAACTAGTTAAAAAAATGATTGAAGGGGCTTGATGCCAGGTAGTAAACCCTACCCTACTTCTTAATCGTAAAATCGAATGCACCTTCTGCTGGTTGTTCAATATCGTTTCCTTGGATCCAAAGCAATTCCAATTTGTTGCAATTGGCAATCTCTGGATTGATGGTGGTGATCTTGTTGTGCATGATAGACAACTCCTCAAGCTTGTACATCTTGAATACAAAATCAGGAATGGCTTCAAGGTTGCAATGCTCCATAGAAAGGATCTCCATACTGACAGGTAGCGGATACAATTCTAGTTCGTTGAAATCAACCCAGTCAAGGATTAATTTTTCAAGCTTAGAAATGGTGATGTTGAATTTTTTAAGGGGATTATCTCCTAGATCAAGTGCCGTCAAACTTTCCAATACTCTGATCTCAAAAATTTCAATGCTGTTGGCATTTAGGTTTAATGATTTCAGTTTTTTAGAATTGGAGATGACTGCAGGTACTTCTGCAAGACTGTTGTTGTCCAAGCCCAAATACTTCAAGTATCTAAGATTCACCTCATTATCAATCGTTTCAATAAAATTGCCTCCTAAATCTAAGTAACTAAGAAATTTAAGTTTGTTGATTGATGCATCTATGTTTTCAAGAAGATTTTCTCTCAGAATCAATCTCGTTAGATTCAAGGCTGAATTGGATAACACAGAAAAATCTATTTCCTGTAATTGATTGCCTGTAAGGTCTAGGTATTCTAGTCTTGTATTTTCGCTTAATTCTGCTCCTATTTCTGAAATATGATTGTTCATCAATTTCAAACCATCAAGATTTGGGAATAATTCTAATTCCGAAGGAATCTTGTCTAGGTCTTGGCCAGAAAGGTCCAGTTTATATACTCTATCAGGCTCACTTAAAGCATCTTCAAGATCTGTAAACCATTTGTTTTCGTTGACATCGTATTGAGCTGAAAGGCTGTTAAAGCTCACGCAGCTAATCAATAATAATAGAATTATCGTTCCTTTTGGCATTGTATTCATCATAGTATCATTCTCTGATGGCAAAATTAAGCTTATTAATTAGACGAATGAATAATAGATAAGTTTTTTTTTAATATGTAAAGATTAGGGTTTAAATGGTAGATAGTTTGTTGTTATATAGATTTCTCTTCTTTCATGATGAAGTCAATCTGGTCTCCTGAGCCAGCATTACATTTTGAAGAGAAGCAAGTTCGTGTATTTGTCTTTGGGTAGATTTGTAGAGGTGGAGTTTTGTCATTGTGCCAAGGGTTTCAGAGGAGGTTGGTTAATTTTAATTGGATTCAGATTGCATTGACTTAAAACCTCTGATAAAGTGAGTTGAGTTTTGATTTCTTCGATTGTCATGAAAATAGTTGAAAATACTTTTTTGTTACGTATCGGTAACGGGACAAGCAAATATTTTGTGTATGACAACCTGTAGATAGCCAGTTTTCCATGGTTCAGTGTTCAAAAAACCTAATATTTTTTGAATATTGAAATGTGGGAAACTTGGTTGTAGAATTCAGAAACATGGATCATAAATATTAAATTTAGATCTATGAAACCTAAGACAGAAGAATTACTTGAAGCCTTGTTGAAAGAAGTAAAGGACAAGGCCAGCTTCGATGAATTGAGTGATCAATTATTTAAAAGAGGCGTACAAACATTATTGAAAGCA
>CALFDU010000029.1 GCA_937950315.1 uncultured Saprospiraceae bacterium
AGTGCAGCAACATGGACGAGCATTGATTTCAGAGAAAGGTTCTTCATGGTGGTTATAATTTAGCTTTGCTTAAGCTTCAATGTTTTAATTTGAGTTTCAATCTGTTCGATTCGCGCAAGTCCATCAGTGAGTTTCTTTCGCTCCATGGCCACTACTGCTTCAGGAGCTCCTGCAACAAATCGTTCGTTACCCAGTTTCTTTTCAACTCCAGCAACAAATCTTTTTTGATGTTCAAGATCACCTGCCAATTTTTCTAATTCTTTATCTACATCAATATTCATTTCAACAGGAACATGGAAAGCAGATTTGCCTGAGATAAATGCAACAGATGATTCCGGCGCTTCTTCTACAAGATCAAATGTCCCTACAAAGGCAATCTTTTGTAAAATTTCAATCATACCTTTGCCTTGAGCAATCGCCTCCGTCTCATCAGATTTTATCGCAGCTACATTCAAGATGTCTCGCTTCTTCATTTGCTGCTTGTTTCTGATATCTCTTACATTACTAGCGACATCTTTCAGCAATTCAATCTGAGCAAGTAGACTTTCGTCAAATGTTGCTGCTTCTGGTGTTTTAGAAACGATACAATCTTCACCTTCTTTTCTTTCTTTCAATAAATGCCAAATCTCTTCTGTAATGAAAGGCATAAATGGATGTAACATTGTACAAATCGTAGAAAAGAATTCAACAGTTGCATCGTATGTTTTTCTGTCTATCGGTTTTTGATATTCAGGTTTGATCATTTCCAAGTACCAAGAAAAGAAATCAGTCCAAATAAATTGATACAATTTGATTAATGCTTCGCTCAATCTGTATTGAGAAAATTCTTCTGACACCAATGCTTGCGTCTTTGCTTGAAGTGAGCCAAACCACTCGATCGCTTTGGCATTGCTTTCAGGCATCGGCAAAGAATCATCGATTTCAAATCCTTTCAAAAGTCTTAATGCATTCCACATTTTATTACAAAAGTTCTTTCCTTGCTCACACAACTTCTCGTCAAACAACAAGTCCCCTCCTGCCGGACTAGAACTCAGCATTCCAAACCTAACACCATCTGCTCCAAAGTCTTCTATCAACTTTAGTGCATCTGGAGAGTTCCCTAAGGACTTACTCATCTTCCTTCTCTTCTGATCTCTCACCATCCCAGTGAAATACACATGTTCAAATGGCTTCTCGTTCTTCCATTCATATCCTGCCATAACCATACGTGCCACCCATAAGAATATGATATCCCATCCAGTTACCAAAACATTGGTCGGATAATAGTATGCTAGCTCTTCTGGATCATCAAATCCATTGAAAACAGTAATCGGCCACAACCATGAAGAGAACCATGTATCCAATACATCTTCTTCTTGCTTTAAATCATCAACGGTCAGCGCAGGATTATTAAATTGCTTTTGGGCTTGACCCAATGCTTCTTCCACTGTTTCAGCAACAAACACTTCTTCTGCATAATACCAAGCCGGAATTCTATGTCCCCACCACAGTTGTCTCGAAATACACCAGTCACGAATGTTTTCCATCCAGTGTCTGTAGGTATTCTTAAACTTCTTAGGAAAAAACTCAACATCATCTTTTTCAACTGACTCTAATGCCGGGGCTGCCAAGGCTTTCATATTCACATACCACTGAAGGGACAACATTGGTTCTACCACTGTATTGGTTCTTTCCGAACGACCGATGCTAGAGGTGTAATCTTCTACTTCCACCAAGTTACCCGATGCTTCTAGATCTGCAGTAACCAACTTTCTTGCCTTGAATCGATCAACACCGATATGAATCTGGGCTTTTTCATTCAGTGTTCCATCTTCATTGATCGTGGCGATCACTTCAAGATCGTGTCGTTTTCCTATATCATAATCATTGGGATCGTGAGCCGGAGTTACCTTTAAGGCTCCTGTTCCAAATTCAAGATCTACATAATCATCAAAGATGATCGGTACTGATCTATTCACCAATGGCACTATTGCACGTTTTCCTTTTAGGTGTGTATATCTTTCATCTTTTGGATTTACTGCTATGGCAGTATCGCCCATAATTGTTTCAGGTCTCTTTGTTGCTACTGTCAACCACTCATCCGTTCCTTCAATCTGATATCTTACATGATACAACTTTGAGTTTTCATCGGAGTAAATAACTTCTTCATTGGATAATACGGTCAATGCTTCACAATCCCAGTTTACCATACGGTAATCACGGTACAACTTATCACTATTATAAAGATCAACGAAGGCTTTTAAAACTCCCTTTGATCTCACTTCATCCATGGTAAAGGAAGTACGTTCCCAATCACAACTTGCTCCTAATTTTCTAAGCTGCTTTAAGATGATCCCACCATACTTGTCCGTCCAATCCCAGGCATGCTTCAAAAACTCATCTCTGGTAAGATCAGATTTTTTTATTCCTTGCTCCCTTAGCATTCTAACCACCTTTGCCTCAGTAGCAATAGAGGCATGGTCAGTCCCTGGTACCCAACAAGCATTTTTGCCATCAAGTCGCGCTTTTCTGATCAAAATATCTTGGATACTATTATTAAGCATATGCCCCATATGCAGGACTCCCGTTACATTCGGAGGAGGAATGACGACGCTAAAAGACTCTCTTTCATCGGGTTCTGAATGAAAATAACCTTTCTCCTCCCAGTACTTATACCACCTATCTTCTACCTCATTAGGACTATACGTCGTGGACAATTCCATAAAATTCGCTTAAATTGAATATATTATTAAAAATTATTGAAGTGATGCACCAAAACTAGTAAATCGTGCATCTCTTAATTAAACACTGATTTTTGGAAAAACTTTCACTCATATCAGCATGTAAAAATAATGAACGCTCAGCGCAAAAAGAATTATATGATACATACTCTTCATATATTCTTGGGATTTGCATGAGATACCTCAAAAAGAGGGATGAAGCAGAAGATGCTATGATTCAGAGTTTTTACCGCATAATGAAGAAAATCGGAAGCTATAATGGCTCTGGAAGCTTCGAAGGCTGGATGAGAAGGATTGCCGTGAATGAGTGTTTGATGCAGATCAGAAAGAAAAAAATGCTTTTGGTGGACATTGATGGCGCGACTCAAGTTGCCAACAAAGAACAATCCATCGCAGAAATACTAGAATACAAAGAACTACTTGAGGTATTGGATGAATTGCCAACGGGGTACCGAACAGTATTCAATCTATACGTTATTGAAGGCTACAAGCATAGAGAAATAGCAGAAGAGTTAAACATAAGTATCAACACGAGTAAATCTCAATTGATACTCGCAAGAAAAAGGCTTGCAGAGATTTTAAGTAAAAAAAAACAATATCACCAATTTAGATCATGACCGTACATAACAGCGAACGAGATTCATTCAAATCAGCAGCAGAAGGAATCAATCCTACTCCAAAACCCTCTAGTTGGGATCGGTTGGAGAACATGCTCGAGAATGATACTTTACAACAAGAAAATAAATCCTACAAAGTCAAATTGAAATGGCTTAGTGGATCTGCCGCATGCTTATTGGTTGTTGCAGCTGCTTCTTTTTATATCTATTTCTCTCCAGCAGAAACAACGACACCGCAATTGGCGTATAACTTAGAAGAAGTTTCGCTTGAATTTAGTGAAACAAATCAGATTTATGACATAGACAAATTGTCCATATTGAATGATGCTGAGCTTTGGGTTAATGTGGTTGAAGGTAGTGCAAAGATTAAAGTTAGTTCGCCTGACAATACAAGTATTCAATAGCCATTAGACCATCGATTTTAGATAGCTTGTTTAAAATCATCTATCGTTTCGCAGGTTAATTTAATGTTTGGATTATTTCTCCACCAACAATGTCCTTTGATCCACTGCCAATCCACCAAATATCCCTAGCGCACCATCAATATTGTGATTCACTCTTGTATAGGTTGCAAAAGGACCTTGATTGTTTAAATTGAACTCATAAGTAAACCAAAAGTCATAGTGAATCGCATCAATCGTGCACCACTTCACTGTAGTCGTATCACCTGTAGCAAAAAACCCAAAAGTAGATGGGTCAGACTCAGCCCCTCTCACAGATCCTTTGGTCAGAGGAAAATCAAAATCTTGACCATCAAAGAAAACATCATCGGTCACTGAACCGAAAGCAGATGTTACCAGTCTTCCAGATCCATCATCAGTAAAATATCTATAAAAGTTAGGACCCACAGGATCATCAATATTTACCCACAATTGAGCAAGTGAGTCAATCGGATCACCTGGCACTTCTGTAAAATAAATAGAATCCAAAGGCACCAAAGTAGGAATAGTGGTCGTAGCAGTCATTTCATCTTCCCCTACTCTTACGCGAAGATCATAGGTCTTACCAAAATCTCTGTCCAGCTGATCAAGTATATCAACGTACAAACAATAATCAAAATCAAGATTGTCGGTATCCAAACCCAACTGAGCACCAAATTCCTCCCTAATTTCCACCGGTAAATCGCTCAAACAAACTTCCGTTAATCGGACCGTTTTATCGCCATCGTAAATATCAACTTCAGCATCTTTGACAAAAATATCAAACAATAGGTCTGGACCTATTTCACTCAAAAAAGGAACAGATTGGCTGATCAACAAGTAGGCAGGCATGGTACCTTCCCCAGCTTCCACAAAGCTCTCAATGACATAATCTGGCTCTTCGTTGATGTTCTCAGGAACAAAAGGATCTTGACAAGCTGTTGCCAACAATGCAAAACCTAAAATTATATATAGTGCGTAATTCAATTTCATTATTTAGCGTTTTGATTCCATTTAAAACTGTAACTAATCGATGGGATAATTGGAAAAATAGTAACCTGAAATGCTTCTAATTGCGTCGTTCCCACTTCCCTATTTATGGTCGCATCATAAAAGATGAAATAAGGATTTTTTCTATTATAAATATTGTAAAATGAAAGATTCCACGAGCCTTTAAAACTCCTATCAACTTTTGCCTTTGGCGTATAAGTCAACGACAAATCAAATCTATGATAGTCTGGCAATTGTGCCGAATTCCGAGGACCGTACTCAGGAGCTACATTTCCTTCTATGAAATAGAAACTCTGGAAAGGAGTAAACCATCGACCTGATCCGTATACAAAACTTGCTCCTAACTCCAATTTATCATTGATCTCATAGTTGGCTACCACCGATAAATCGTGCAATCTATCGTAAACGGCTGGATACCATCTTCCTCCTTCTATGTCTGGGAATGATCTTTCTGTTCTAGCGATTGTATATCCTACCCAACCTGTAAGTTTACCTCTGTTCTTTCGTAAGAAAAATTCAGCTCCATAGGCTCTTCCTTCCCCAAAAACAAATGACTCCTCAATTTCTCTCCCAAAATCATTTACGTAATCATCCGCATAATCGATCTGATTCTGTAGATCTTTGTAGTAGAACTCAACCGATGTTTCCCACATCGCATCTTGAAAGTTTTTGAAAATTCCAAAAGCGTATTGTACACCTTGCTGTGGCTCAATTAATTCCGTGCTTGGCACCCATATATCTGTTGGCAATGTGCTTCCAGAATTGGTAACCAAGTGCAAGTATTGATTTGTAAATGTGACAGCCGCCTTTAATGACATGTCTTTTGACACGGTATACTTTCCACTCAACCTTGGCTCAAAACCAGTATATGTTTTCCCCGCTTCAAAACGACCAAATTCTTGGCCATCAATCTTGGAGGTAAACGGCCCCAATTGACTGAAGATTGAAAACCGAATTCCGCCATTCAAGCTTAACTGCGGACTTAGCTTGTAATCATCTTCAATATAAAAACCAGTCTCCTGTGCATATTTTGGCTGAAAGCCAGATTCAAATGAGACATCCCCGTTTTGTGCACTTGCGGTGTTTGGTGTCAACTTATGATAGGTGGTATTCACTCCATACTTGATGCTATGTTCGGGATTGGGATAATAATCAAAATCAACTTTCAGGTTTACATCTTCGACAGAGCTTCTTACTTGAAACACAAAATCTTCTTGCCCGCCAGTGAAGGCAAACTTATAATCGTTGTAGATGGCGGACACATTCATGAAAAGTTTATCACTAAATAGGTGATTCCATCTTAAAGTCGCTGTAGTGTTACCATAAGGCAAATCAAAATTGAAATCTCTTTCGGGTTGTCTAAAGTTTAATACATCACGACCAAAGTATCCACTCGCGAAAATTCGATCTTTATCGGACAGCTTAAAGTTTAGCTTGGCATTGAAATCATAAAAATAGTAATTGGTACCCTCAAAGGTTCCACCTTCCAGAAATGGTTGCGCAAGATCGAGTGCATATGTTCTTCTCCCTGACACCAAAAAAGAAGATTTATCCTTTTGAATAGGACCTTGCACTGTTAGTCTAGATGAGATGATTCCTACTCCCCCTTCCGCTTGGTAATTACGATAGTTTCCATCGCTCATCTGTACATCCACCACTGACGATAATCGTCCACCGTATCGTGCTGGCATTCCTCCTTTTATCAGGGTGGTATTTTTAATGGCATCGGCGTTGAATACTGAGAAAAATCCCAACAAGTGACCTGTGTTGTAAACTACAGCTTCATCAAGAAGCACTAGATTCTGATCAGGACCACCTCCTCTCACATAAAAGCCAGATCCTCCTTCACCGGCAGAAGCAACTCCTGGCAAAAGTTGAAGGGTTTTGAGAATATCGACTTCACCGAGCAGTGCAGGAAGTTTTTTAATATTCTCCATGGGCAATTCAACTTTACCCATCTGAGTCGACTGCACATTGGCATCCTTTTCCGCTTCAGCTGCACTAATTGTCACTTCTTTCAATACCGCTCCTTGACTCAATTCAAAATCTCTAGTAAGATTCTCTCTCAAATCAATGACTTGTGTAAAATTGTTGTAACCTAGATATGTGATGGCAATGGTATAAGTCCCAGGCTCGAGACTAAGACTATAAAATCCATATGCATTGGTTGAGGTACCTTCGGCTTGATTTTCACCATTAAATATATTGGCTCCGATCAGCGTTTCTCCATTTGCTGCATCTTTTATGTAACCACTCAAGGTTACAGTTTGTCCTAGTATCTGGGCTGCAAAAAATAAGATGAATGGAGTGAATAAATATTTTAAACGAATGCTCATTAAGTGTTTAATTTTTTCTCTTGCAAATGTCAAAGTCAATTGACAACTATTTTCAATCAACTATCAGTTTTGAGGAAGGGCCTACACCAGATATAAAAACAGATTTAGCCAGCAATAGGTTGTATTTGAAAGCCTTTATTTTTTAATAACTTGAGGACACCTTCATTCCCTGCAAGATGGGCTGCTCCGAAAGCATAAAAGGCCGATTGCTCAATGTTTTCGGCTATTCTATTGGCCATTAGATGGTTTCGATCATAGATCATGAGCCTTTTCAGTTTGCCCATAGACTTTTTGGATGATTTATAAAGGGTGTAAATGTCACCAAGGGCATATAACTCAGCAAGCTTGATCACCTTCTTTTTGTACTTCTGAGGTTGTTTGACCAGATCCATCAATTGCTTTCGTTGCATGTCAAGAGGGATGTTTTCAAGCACAGAAATGTGTTCTTCTACGGTTTCTAGCCCTTTTACTGTTTTTTTATGATTCCGAGCATGCATAAACAGTGTCATATCAAGGTGTTCCGCCTGATCAATAGACAATGAATTCATTACCAAATGATTAATGATTACCATAGGCAATAGATGATTCATAGCCGACAACGAGATCTTGAATGATTTGGAAATCATTTTTTCAGCTTTCGCAAATTTTTTATCCCCCAATAAACTCCTAACGGAATGACCATCAGGCATTTGTTGAGCCTTGATCATCCGTTCCTCGACCATTCCATCAAATCTTATTTCTGAAAAGAATTCATCGCAAGACTCAAGACATTGCTTTGCTTTTGAGGCAAATTTAAACGCCCTTGCATCTTGTACATGCATGGTACCAAACAGATAAGAAACGGGGGAAGTATTGCTTTGCAAACTCCAGAGAGGAGTTAACTTTTTATTGCTCAATCTTCTAGTCTTCCATTTTGTAATCAAACGGTAAAACAGTCGACTTCTTGGCTTGTGACAAGGTCATCAAGGTTTTTAGTCTTTCTACCTCTTCAATCTGAGACAACTGCTTGAACAATAATTGCTCATACGACTGCATGTCCTTACAAACAATTTTCAATAAAAAGTCAGCATCTCCTGTAATAATGAAACACTCTGTGATTTCATCAATATTGTTAACCTTGGCTAGGAAATTATCTAGTGCATTCTCTTTGTGCCACGCAATTGAGACCAATGCAAAGGTCCTTATATTCAATCCAATTTTTTCTGTTGAAACTTTTGCGTGATAACTTTCTATTATATTGGTATTTTCTAGTTTCTTTACACGCTCAAGAGTAGGTGCAGGCGAAAGACCTATTTTCTTTGAAAGATCTAGGTTTGTTATTTTGCTATTCTCTTGAAGGATCTTCAATATCTTCAAATCAATCTTATCCAACTTTTCTACCATTTTGTTCTCAATTTTATTATTTTATCAACCGCAAGTCTAAGAATAAAATTTCAAATTATTCATAATTTCTAAGTATTTATTTGCCAAATTAAGCTTAATACAAAAATAACTTACAGTATCATAGAAATACATATATTTATTACCTTAATGCTTTCAATCATACAATAAACCAATTTGGAGTCCTATAGTTTATACGAAGTCAATGAATATATTAAGCGTGTTATTGCTCTTAATTTTGAAGAAGCGGTTTGGATTGAATGTGAGATAAACCAGATCAATGAGAAACGAGGCAATTACTACCTTCAACTCATAGACAAAGAAGAGAATAAAGACGAAATCAAAGCCCAGGCTTCTGCCGCAATCTGGTACAGAAATGCACTTTTCATCAAGAAAAAATTAGGTAAGTTGTTTGATAGCATCTTACAAGCTGGGGTGAGAGTCAAGCTCAAATGTAATATCAACTTCAGCGAACGATACGGCATGAGCTTTGTCATCGAAGACATTGATGTAAATTACACCATGGGTCAGATGGAGCTACAACGACAGCAAGTTATCGAAAGACTTAAAGCTGAGAAGTTACTTAATTTGAACCATCGGAAGACCTTACCCTCTGTCCTTCAACGTATTGCAGTGGTTTCATCTGAAAAAGCAGCCGGATTTGCCGATTTCATGCAGCAGTTAAACAATAACAAATACGACTACGCCTATGAAATTGCCTTGTTTGACTCAAGCATGCAAGGGAAGAACATGGAAAAGGAAGTCACTGAATCGATAAGAGAAATCAATGATAGTTATAAAGAGTATGATGTAGTGGTCGTGATTAGAGGAGGTGGCTCAAAATTAGATCTTTCTGGTTTTGATAACTTCAACATTGCGGCTCATATAGCCAAATGTAAGCTACCTGTCATTACAGGTATTGGACACGAGATTGATCAAACTGTTTCTGATTTAACAGCCAATCTTTCTCTCAAGACTCCAACAGCCGTTGCAGGATATCTAATTGATCAGAATCTGCACTTTGAAAGTACAGTGATAGAGTTGACGCAAGAGATCAATGGAGAAATCGCAGCCATTTTTGATCAAGACTCTGCTATGCTAGATAGCATCCAGGAAAGACTCTATTATAGTGTCAGAGATCGATTTTCTTCTGAACGCATTTCATTAGAATCTACCAAGCGATTACTTCAGAGTTCTATACAGCAAAAGTTTTTGATCAACGAATCCAAATTGACCTCAGCGAGTCTGATATTAAAAGCTGTGCACCCTGACAACGTACTCAAGAGAGGATTCAGCTACATAACCAATGAATCAGGAGAACACATAACTAGCAAGAAAAAAGCAAGCAAAGAAAAAGAATTTACCATCCATTTCAAGGATGGAAAACTAAAAGCAAACACCAATGGCAAAAGCTAAAATAACTTACGATAAAGCATACGCAGAGCTAAACCAAATCCTAGACGACATACAATCTGAAGATGTAAGCATCGACCAGATTGCCATTAAGTCCAAACGAGCCAATGAACTACTGAAATTCTGTAGAGAGAAATTGAGAACGATAGAGTCTCAAGTAGCAGAAAATTTTGATGACGAAGAAGAAGAATAGACTTCTACATACGAATTAGTGCTTGACACCTTCGCCTTTGTGCTCAAGGAATTCACGGATCAATTGAAAATAACTCTCAGGTTGATCCATCGACATAATATGACCCGATTCATATATTATTTCCAATCTTGAGTTTGGAAACACATTGTTATTCATAATTGGATTGGAAATATTTATGAAATCTGAACTTCCGTGAAGGATTAAAACAGGTTTTTCGAATTGCTGCAATAACTCTTTTTTCAATGGATTCTTTTTCACACTTTTCCAGACCAAACGACCTGTACCTAATGAATGTTGACATTTGTTGGCAAACCAATCTGCCGCAACCAAATAATTCTCTTCCTTACTAACGTAATATTTGGCTCTTGCTATTTTTCTTACTTTCTGGATTATATCTTCTGAAGGATAGCCCTTCAACATTTCTTTTTTCAAATGTTCAAATTCTTCCAATTCAACCAAGTAGGCAATAGATTCATATTCAACATCCTTAAACACTTGAAACTGATCTAATCCATTTTCATAACCAGGTGAAGCAGATAAAACCAAGGAATTAATTCGATCTGGATGTTCTGACAAATAATGCATAGCATACACTCCTCCGAAAGAGTGCCCTACTACATCCCAGGTATCAATATCTAAATGCTCCCTCAAAGCTTCCATATCTGAAACCATCCTTTGTATAGAAACACTATTCACCCATTTCAACTCGGACTTACCAGTACCTCTTTGATCAAACAAGATGACCTTTCTATACTTCGAAATTTCTTCTGCATAAAGCTCATATCCATGACTAGAAAATCCTGGACCTCCATTCAAGAACACCACTGGTTCTCCTTCACCATATACTTGATAAAACAATTTCCCTTTAGGAATCTCTACATAGCCAGTAATATCTTGCGCACAGACAGAAAACTGCATAAGGGCAAACCCGAAGACAACAAGAAATTTACAATAGCTAGTGAAAGACTTCATTTACATCGAGGCTGTTTTCGAATTAGGCAATTGCCTCAGTCCTCATTTCCTCAATCGACACAAGATCATTGGCCAATGGTTCACCAAGTCTTCTATTTCCGTCTGCCGTAATAATATAATCATCCTCGATTCGGATACCACCAATGTTTCGGTATTTTTCTATTTCAGCGTAGTTGAGAAAATCTGCATGCATATTTTCACCTTTAAACTTATCAATTAGTTCAGGTATGAGATAGATACCTGGCTCAATGGTAATAGCAAATCCTTCAACCAATCGACGTCCCAGTCGCAATGACCTCAAACCAAACTGGGTACTCTTCTCAACTGTCTCATCATATCCCACATATATCTCACCCAAGTTTTCCATATCGTGCACATCCATTCCAAGCATGTGGCCTAGACCGTGAGGAAAAAACAAACTGTGAGCTCCAGTAGCCACAGCTTCATCAACATCACCTTTCATAAGACCCAAGGACTTCAAGCCTTCTACCATTGTTCTTGCAACTGCAAGATGTACATCTTTATAAAATACACCAGGCTTAGAATCATTAAGCGCAGTTTGGTATGAATCATACACTATATTATATAAGCTGGCTTGCATACTTGAAAATTTACCAGAGGCAGGAAATGTTCTTGTCATATCACCACAATATAAACTTGGCAATTCGATTCCACCATCAAAGAGAACCATGTCACCTTCTTTGATTTGGTTGCCGTGGTAATGATTGTGCAAGGTCTGTCCATTCTTGGTTAAAATGGTAGGAAAAGACCATTGTAGATTGTTGTCAAAAACATATTTGTTAGCCATGGATACAAGATGGTATTCCATCATATCAGGCGTTGCATTTCTCAAAACGGTTTCATGCATTTTGGCTGTATGCGTGCAAGCTTGATCGAGTTGAGCAATTTCTTCTTGCGTTTTGATATTTCTTTGCTTGACGATGGCATGTATCAATCCCATGTCTGGCGATAGACTTGTAACGCCTAGCAAGTCCCTTAACGTGACTTCGTGTCTGCCTCTGTATGGAGGAAGATACTTTATATCTTTATGAACATAATCAGCGAGTGCTGAAGATGGTTTAATCGAAGTAATTCCAACTTTTGCACCAAGCTCAGCCAACTTTGGTTGATTGCCCATCCAAACAATTAAGTCCAATGAAGCATCATCGCCAAAAATGGTCACCTCGCCTGAATCGCAATCCAAAATAGCATTGAGATTTACAAGATTGATTCCGATGTAATACAAAAAAGTACTATCCTGTCTAAAATGATAGACATTGTCCTCGCAGTTCATCCCTACATCTTGATTTCCAAGAAATAGAATTTTGCCGGAACCAACTGATTCCATTAATATTTTTCTTCTTGAAACATAGGTTTCGGTATCAAACGGGAATGTCAAATTTGCCATGAGCTATAATTTATCCCGCAATATATAAAATGAGACCGAGATTAATCCGCTTGATAGATTTTCAAGACTCTAGCAGACGGATCAGTGACTTCACCGCACCACTTCGGCAACCATTGATATGGTGTCAAATGATAGTTTTTACCATAGTGCTCCGTGAACAATTTCTTATAATAATAAGCTTCTTTACTGGCGACAGTTTTATATTGATCTAGTTCTTTGGCTTCTAGATATTCTCCATCACTTACTTTGGAATCCACATAATCTCGGATTATTTCGGACCAAGATCTATTGACCTGACTGACTGAATCAGAAAAGCCATTCTTTCTTCTCCATAGAACTTCTGCAGGCAATAATTCATCTTTTTCAAATGCCTTGCGCAAAAGATATTTTTCGATTTTCTCCTCTCCATCAAACATTCTTAAGCTTGGATCAATTCCCATATAGTATTCCACAAATTGCCTGTCGGCAAATGGTACTCTCGCTTCAATACCAGCAGAAGATATGGAACGATCACCCCTCAACATATCAAAGAAATGAATGTCTCTCAACAACCGAATTCCTTCTTGTTGAAATGCTTCTGGACTCGGGGCTTGCTGAAAATAAAGATAACTGCCCATTTCATCTATCGTCTCTCCTGTAAACAAAACCTTGACATCAGAGTTTTTCTTGACCCAGTTACTGACCAATTGATGCCCAACTGATGCCCGAATGGTCGTCACATCAAAGGAACCTGTTATATACACCGTTTCTTCCAGTCCAGCCAAAAACTCATCTTCGATCATGATGATTGAATGATGCGTTGTGCCGATATGATCAGCTACCTTCTGCGCAGCCTCAATATCAGGCGAACCTTCTAGTCCAATCGAAAACGTTTCTAAATCCTTAGGATCTTTAAAGTTCTTAGCCACAATCGCAGAAACCAAACTTGAGTCCAAGCCACCACTCAATAGACAACCGATCTTTCGCTCAGATAGCATTCTATCTTTTACAGCCTTGGTGAGTAGTTCATTGATTTTCATCAAATGGGTTTCCTCGCTTTGATCGGCGTGTGCGGTAAAATCAAATTTATAATACTTAGTGAAAGCTTTGGTTTCAGAATCCCAAAAATGTCTCGGAAGAAACTGACGTACCCTTTTGCAGAAAGTCAAAGCCTTGGCTTCACTTGCAAAATAGGTAGCTCCTGCTTCATCTTCGCCATAATACAAACCTCTTACTCCAAGGTGATCTCGGCAGACAAAAGTTTTATCAAGCAATTCATCGTAAAGCACAAAAGCATACTCAGCTACCAACTCATCCAACATTGCTTCCAAACCAATCTTCTTGTACAGGTGAATTAAAACTTCACAATCGCTGTTGGTCTTTAAAGGAAGTGCGTATTTCTCGGCCAATTCTTTGTAATTAAAAATTTCAGCATTGGCAATCAACCAAACATTATCAATGTGAAAAGGCTGATGGCTTAAATTATCTTGTCCATTGATCATCAATCGATGAAAACCAAAGTGAATTCCCTCTTTAACTTCTAAATAATCGCTGTGATCCGGTCCACGATGTTGGATAGTATCAAAGTGCTTTTTTAATGTCTTTTTTGACTCTTTTGTTCCAATTGCTGCAAATATCCCGCACATAACTGTAATTTTTTAAGTAATTTTAAATCAAAACTATATAATTTAAACTAATTAGTCAACAATAATTAAGATTTTAAATGATAGATGCGATAGATGTTAAGATTATTAATGCACTTTTGGCTAATAGCCGGGTGAGTACCACCAAGATTTCAGAATCATTGAAGATTTCCAATGTGGCTACTCAGCAAAGGATATCCAAACTGGAGAAGGCAGGAATTATAACAGGTTATACAGCTCGGGTCAATTATTCAGCAATTGGAATGAAAACCATAGCTTATGTGGGTATTTTCCTTGAAAAGGCAAAGCATTATGAGGAAGTAATAGCTCAATTGAAAAAAGTACCACAAATATCTCAAGCCCATTTCACGACAGGCAACTACTCTATTTTTGCCATGATTACGGCCAGAGACAATGAAAATTTGATGGAAATCTTAAGTTCGAAAATTCAGAACATAGATGGGATTGCTAGGACTGAGACCTTCATTTCACTGCATGAGGGAATCAATCAAAGTCTGTTTTTGGAAAATACAGAACCAGAGAAATAGGAATAAATAAGGTATTAAAAAGCTAATCAAAATAAAAAAGCCAACAATCGTTGGCTTTTTTATTCTCTTACGCACGTTTACCAGTTAGGGTCAACTTCTTTGTGCAATTTAAGATCATGCCACGGCAATACGGGCTGAGTCTTATTTACTCTGTGTTTACACAGTGAATTGAATGCACTTTTGTCCTCATTATTAATTCCAGCATCGTGACCTTGCAATAACTCTATGCAATCATCCTTGGTGAGGTTTAATAATCTGTTTGTACAAAATGATTTTTGGTCTGAACTGCCTTCATTATCTAAGGCTTGACCTAGTGTTTCTTTTTCGCTCATAATGGGGTTAGTTTTGCTAAAAAAATAGGTTAATTCTTAAATATACATTTTTTTTTGTACTTTTCTCCTATAACCCTTTTGAACCATTCTCAATGATACGCCTTGCAACCGTTTGCAATTTCCTACTATTACTACAACTAAATTCTTTTGGTCAAATTAGCCTATTTGAAGAGCAGTTTGAACATCATGTAGTTACTGATATTGAATACATAGAGCTAATAGACAAGGATTTAGAGATAAATGCTATTGCAAATCTACCTTCTTCATCTTGGTCTATTTCGGACACTTCAACCATAATAAATCTCAATGCCAACTCTTATTGGGTAAGATTTTCAGCACATAATAATAGTCCCAATTTTAATGATGCATTGTTTGATTTCAAAAACTGGTCATTTGTAGAATTATACCAAATGGATGGAAGTCAGGTACTCCAAAAGCACGAAACAGGACACTTGAAGCCTTGGTCAAAACGAACGTACAAATATGCAAATTACAATTTCATACATATAGGTTTTGAACCGCATGACACCATTCAGTTTCTTGCAAGATTGGATCCTGCATTCAACAACATGGTCAGGCCTACCTCTTTGAATTTTAAAATAAGTGATCGCAATCTAGTGATCAAAGAAAAGGCTCGTTCAAATCAGTTATCCTATTTCTTTTTTGGGATATACATGATCATGTTGATCTATAATTTATTCATTTGGATTTCAACAAAAGATAAGAGCTATCGATTTTATCTTTTGTCATTGGCCATTTATAGTGTCATGATCATGGACACCTCTGGTTTTTGGTTGGCATTGTTCCCTAATTTTGATGGAATGCCAGAATTACTAAAGCAATTCCACACAGTCCAACCTCATCTGATAACCATTGCAGTTTTACTATTTGTACATGATTTTTTAAGATTAAAAGAACGCTATCCATTCTGGTCGAAGGTATTAAGAGCGGATGTACTGGCTGTCGTTTGTATGATGATTATTATCCATATTCATTTTGAAATTGGAGTCAACCTAATTGTTTTCAATACTCTTCCATTTGTCATCATAGTTTTCGTAGTAGCCATTAAGAGTTTTAGAGATAAATTCCCTGGTGCATTGTATCTGCTTATTGGTCATATATTTTATTTTATTGGCGCCATTGGTGCGATGCTTGGCCAGGTACATCCGCAAATAAAAGAAATTGAATTTTTCCAAAACCATAGTATATTTTTTGGTTCTGGAATTGAAATGATCATGTTTTCTTTAGCCTTAGCCAATACGATAAATTATCTTCGAAAAGAGAATGAAGAAAAGCAGAAAAAGATCATTTTACAACTTAAAGAAAATGCGCAATTACAAGACAAAGTAACCAGAGAATTGGAAGCCAAAGTCATAGATCGAACCAAAGAGATATTCAATCAGAAGGAAGAAATCAATGACCAAAAATTGAATCTAGAAAAAGAAAAAGAAAGATCTGAAGGTTTGCTTCTAAACATATTACCTCAAGAGGTGGCAGAAGAGCTTAAACAAACAGGAAAGGCCACGCCCAAATTCCATGAAATGGTCAGCATTCTTTTTGTTGATATCACCAAATTTTCGAATATGGTAAAAAACATCAAGGCAGAAAAATTGGTGGAAGACCTAGATCATATTTTCTCTGAATTTGATGAAATTGTTGAGAAATACAAGCTTGAAAAAATCAAGACCATTGGAGATGCCTACATGTGCGTCTGTGGCCTAACCGATGAAGTCGAAAACCAAGCCTTGAACGCTACTTTGGCAGCGGATGAAATGATCAATTTCATGAAGGAATGGAGAAAAACAAAGAACACGGCCAATGACGATGAGTTAAATCTAAGAGCAGGAATACATAGCGGTGCTGTCACCGCCGGTGTGGTAGGTAAAATAAAATTCCAGTTTGACATTTGGGGTGATGCAGTAAATCTTGCATCACGAATGGAATCAAATAGTGAAACCTCATTGATCAACATTTCGGAATCCACCTACCATCTCATCAAAGATGAATTCAAGTGTGAATACCGTGGTAAATTCCCTGTAAAAAACATGGGTGAAGTTGACATGTATTTTGTGAGGGAAAGGATCAAGGCGCAATAATGAGTCACTTTCATTTTCCAAGATTACATTTTTCTGGAAAGGCACTTATTGATCCCGCCACTGGCAACAACAACTACCACTATCCTCTTGTAAATTACGAACCAATCAGTGGCTCGGCGGTGCTTCCCCCTAGAATCTATCTTGACTCAATAGAAAACAGTTCTATAGCTAAAAACAATCTTTCAGATCATAGAACTTACTTAAAGAAGGATCAAGATGACAATTCCTACATTGAATTAACTCCAATATCAGAGCCCTCAATATTTAAAAAATGGATGAGCTCTCCAATGGGCTCTTTAAGTATAGACAAAGACTTTCATCAACTCTATAAAAATATTCTGACAGACAAGGATTCTATTCCACTCTTCGGACTTTGTCCAGCGTATTGGAATTATTATGGCACCATGAACTTCTCTTTGCTTGAGACCAAGGTTGAAATGATTCAAGTGATAAAGCATAAGATCCCCATAAGTTACCAACATCTGCCCCCAGAGAATCCACTGTCAAAATTTTTAGGCGCAGAATTAGCATTTACATTTAAAAATGGAAAAACATCGGCCAACATGATTGATGTATCTCCTACTCTTTCATTGTACAGTCAAGTTTTTTGTTCTAGAATTACTTTGACAAAAGATGGAATTACATTGATGGATGGGAAACCACTAAAGGGATCTTTGCGACAAATGAATGTAAACCGCGTAGAAAATGATCAAACGATCACAGGATCATCAGGCAGCTTCTACCAAACAATACCTTTATCAAATATACAAACTAAAGAAAGCAAGGAGATATTAGATTTTTTTTCAAATCATATGCAAGCTAAAGAGGATCTCCAAGGTATTACTTTAAGATATGATCTATCAGAAGTTTCAGAAAACATTAACCCTGACTATGAAAAATTAGGAACGAAATCCAATCCTGCAGAGCTACACATCAACGGCACCTTAGCTCCATATTTAGAAGGAGAATTAATCAGTCATGCTCCAGGAAGAAGATTGGATTACTTAAGCCCTTATAACAACAAATACTATTTAGGTTCTTGCTTTGCGCACTATCAGAAAGAATTGGAATTAGTGAGCATAGATATGATCGGTTCGCTTCCGCAAATAAAAAAAGGAAACAACTATGAGTTGGCTGAGCTAGATGAACTCAACCTAGTGCTGAGAGATAAAAATACGGAGCATGAGATTGCTACTATCAATGAAATCAATAAACCTCTTACTATTCAGCAATTAAAATTGAATGGAGGCATATTTGATTTCCCAATCGAAAACTTAGCACTGATCGATCTACTTAATAAAAATAGAGGCACACTTGAGCTACACCAGAATAAAGATATACTCCTAAAAGAAAAGGAAATAAGAATCATCTCTGATCAAACAGGAATGTATGCGGACCAACACGACAAAGAGCATGTTGGTTTTTTATCAAATCATGCAAAAAGGGAGCTATGCATCTTTCAGGTGTTACAAAAAGGCAAACCTGCATTGGAGGCCATTGAAGTAATGCATATAAAGGTGACCGTTCTACCTTATGGAAGAGGTCATAGCATGAAAGTTTTAGACGACATTCAATCCATAAAACACGGCCAAGTCATCCATTGGTCTACCGAAGAACCAGGTCAATTCTTCCATATTCTAATTCCTAAACAACATGAGACAATGCCTCTGGACATCAATCATCACATGATCAAAACGGGGGAATTTATAAATCTTAGAATTCTTCCTTCATATAAAATAAAAAAATCAGAGGATGCCTCTATAGAATTCAAAGATGTGTATGAAAAGATCTTACAAAATTTTGATTTGATTTATCCATCATCTAGTATCATCACTCCTTTTACTGAAGATCATCTTTCTAAGAGCAGTCAATTTATTCGCAGCATAATGGATGAAAAGTATTGGTCAGAATATTTATATATGCCTTCGTCTAGAGACCTACCAAAAGGTAAAAGAAAATTGATGTTTGATTGGATTTCGCAGCAAAAGAAAATCAATTAAGTTGATAATATAAATATGTTTTGACAGCAGTAACTTCTTCATTTTTACAGTTGATTTTTATGTGATTAATCCAAGTCATCACAGACTTTTCATTGCCAATAGAATCCACCAACTTATCTGCATCTTCAACCTTAAACAGATTCAAAAACTGAATGGCCATTTCTTTATTGTTTGACTTAGGTAAAATACATTCAATTCCAAAATCATAGCCTTGATTTTCTTTGATCACCAATGACAAAACATATGATTCAGCAAAGTTGTCAATCAATTCAAACTTAGACTGAAACTGTTTGTAATCAAGAATCCAACCGATTGCTTCCAGATACTTCACAACCTCACCAATTGATTTAAAATCAGAGACACCTATTCTAAAGCCAGTTTCATTTCTGCCTTGTAATAAGCCAAACCCAAAAACATGCAAATTTTGCCCTGCGCACTCCAAGCATTTTAATAAGCTGGAGTCAATATAATCAGTCCAAGTTCCATGTAGAATTATAGCTGCATTTTTAAATATGTTTAAAAGCACAGCTGGCGGTAATGACAATCTAGAAAAAGCCAAATAAGACCAAGGCAAGATTGGCTTATCTAAATCTTGAATATCATAAACGATATAGATGTTTTCTAAAATACCAGAAATCATTTGAGATTCATCCGCCCAACTATCAAAAAGCTTATGTAGATAATCATGCTGTTCTTGCGCTACAAATGGATGAAGCAATAGGTGCTCATTGAATCTTTTTTGCACACAGAGCATCAAGTCTACCCTTTTCTTTTGAGGCTTACTATAAAACTCAATAATTCCATGATTGAGTGAAGGCAATTTCTTATATAGAGATTTGATTTTCATCCTATGATCCCTATCAAAAAGATCAACATGAATTCTCTCAAATACCCTTGTCAATATATCTTCTTTCGGTTTATTCAATTTATTTCATAATTTGATTGATCAGAACATATGCTTTCGCAAAAGGTGGAGAATTTGGCTCGATGACCAATTTAACTTCGTGCAACCATCTTTTGATTCGAGTTTCAATTGAATGATCAGAACCATCGACGGTAAAGAATGGCTGTGGCTCATCATCATACCCAATCCAATTTAGCAAAGCATCTGCTTTATCCATGGAGCTAAGCTGTTTATCAACCAAGCTCTCTAAAAAGCCTGCGCTATGGTTGTAATTGTCCTTATAGTTCAGATAACATTCAATTCCCAGTTGTGGAAACAATTCTTCATTAAAAGTTATACTTAACATAGAATAATCTGCTTGACTTACAAACTCAGCATATTGTTGTTCTATCAACTCATAATTTCCTGGCCATGAAATTTTTTCCAAATAAGACTTCATTTGCCTTGAGCTAGAAAAATTCCTCACACCTAATCGTATAGAATTTACATTTCGATTTTGAATGCCAAAAGCAGGAATTGACTGTCCTGTATCCAAATGAGAATATATGCGTTCTAATATACTCCAATGACGATCTTTGTAATTATTATCGAAGTAGGTAGATATTCTTTTTATCATTGTTATGTATGCATTTTTTTCCAAAACAAAATCAGAAAAAGCAAACACCAACCACGGCTCAGAAATACCCTGTTCACTTTCTTTTACATCATACATGATCCAAATATTCTGAATCATCATGTGAAATGTATCTCTTGGATTCATCCAATCTTCCACCCATTTATAAAGTTGTCTATAGACCGTTCCCTCCTGCTTAGACAACCAATTGAATAAGATAGGAGCTTCGTACTTCCAAACCATAATATTGGCATCAACTCTAGGATCATTGGGCGTTAAACGAAACTCATAGTTGACCATATTCAGTTGGGGTAAAAAACTGTGCAGATGATCGAGTTTGTCTGAATAATCAGTATCTAATAACTTATCAGAAAGATACTGACTGGCGAGATGATATAAAGGGGTTAGGTTACTCTTCGAATGCATTGCATTTAAATTGAACTGCTCCAAGTTAAACAAAAACCATCAGGATTTGATAGTAGAATTACATCCTAATTGAAAATAAACTTGTACATTTCAATAGTAAAGTAAAATAAATACTTATGCCCCCAAAAAAGAAAAACACCAAACGTATCATTGGCAATCAGCCCAAGAATATAAAAGGGTTGGTCGAAGCACAAGATCCTAACCCCAAGAAAAAAATTGGTTTCACATTGTTTTTAAATCCTGTAAAAGATAAAATAGTAAAGCCAAAAGATTTACATGATCCAAAGAAAAGAAAAGACCATATAAAAAGCAGAAATCAATTCAAGAAAATTCACAAATCGACAAAGAGTGATATCGCAGAATTGAAAAAATTCACCAACAGGTTTGATTTAAAAATCACCAAAATAAAATTAACTGAACGCTGGGTTGCTTTCTCGGCTAGAATCCAAGACATAGAGAATGCTCTAAATATAAACATTCTTGAATATAAGTTTGATGAATTCATTTACTATTTCCATCATGGAGTCATGGAAATACCAAAAGAAATAGAACATCTTGTTGAAGCCATCACAGGAATCAACAAAGCTCCACTGAAAGAGCGTAGGGTTTTCCCAAAACAATTTGATTTAAAGCACGCAATGCTTGAAGGAACTGCTGTTTTTGCAAAAGATTTTGAAAGACTATATAATTTCCCAAAAGGACTAGATGGATCAGGACAATGTCTTGGCATCATTTCTTTAGGAGGTGGTTACGATGAAAAAATCATAAAAAAATACTTCAAAAAACAAGGTCTTCCAATGCCAGACATCAGTTGGGTTGGCGTAAACGGTGGAAAGAACAATCCAGGAAAAAATTTGGAGTACGACTATGAGGTTTACATGGATATTGAGATTGCAGCTAGCTTGGCTCCGGGTGCCAAGATTGTGGTATACTTCGCCAAAAACGAAACGGTAAATATCCTCAAAGCCTTCAAGCAAGCCATTCATGACAACAAAAATAAGCCAAGTGTGATCTCCATGAGTTGGGGAACATTGGAGGAAAACTTCAGTCGACATGAAGCCATGGCACTCAACAATGTATTAAAAGAAGCTGCTGAGTTAAATATTACATTGATTTGTTCTTCAGGAGATTTAGGGTCTTCTGGTAAGTTGGATCAAAAAGGAGAAAATGTTCAGTTGCCTGCATCTAGTCCTTATGTTTTGGCTGTAGGGGGAACGCAATGTCACATTGAAGAAGACACCATACTCCACGAGGAAGTTTGGAAACAGGACCAAGAGTTGGCAGGCAATCTTGTTCATTTTTCATCTGGAGGTGGCTTTAGTGAAATTTTTAGGATGCCAGATTATCAAAGGTCAGTACTCCCGCAAGTATTTACTTCTAAGAAAAAAAGGGGAATTCCTGACGTATCTGCCAATGCTTCCACCGAACCAGGCATTATTTTAAATGTTGGTAATTCGAGTGAAATATCATTAGGGACTAGTGCATCTACTCCACTTTGGGCTGCTTTGATTTTAAGAATCAATCAAAAGCTTAGCGAACTGAATCTTCCCTCAGTTGGCTTTTTACACCCAATCATTTATCAAGATGAATTTAGACCACTTTTCAATCAAGTTTTGGGAGGCAATAATGGTGCGTATCAAGCAATTGGTGGATGGGATCCGTGCACAGGACTGGGTACACCTGATGGCGAAGTTTTTTTACAGGAGATCATTAAATTCCAAAAACAACACCATCAAAACGAGGACTAACGCTCATGGATTCTAAGAATTTAAAAGCAATTTTCATTATTCTTGTTTTGGTTGTGTTCAGCTATCTCATTTTCCATCAATTGGATGAAGAATTATTATTGCTTCTAGCACATCTTGAAAATAGACCTATTTTGTTTTCGATATTGAACATCAGTCTTCTATCACTTGATGCCATACTTCCAATCCCTTCCAGTATTCTGATGTTTTTAAATGGAAAAGTTTTTGGCATTTTAGCTGGAACGATATTGAGTATACTTGGTGCTACACTTGGAAATCTCCTAGCTTATCAAATCGGTTATCATTCAAATAAGATCATTTACAAAGGAGAACATTATAAACTAAGTCAAAACTTGTTAAGCAACTGGGGAATTGGATCCATCATGATCACTAGAGCAATACCTGTCATTGCCGAATGTGTGATGATGTATGCCGGTTTGCAAAAACGAAAGCTCAAGCCAATTATGACCTACGCTATAATCGGCTATATCCCTGTCTGTTTTGTTTATTCTCTACTGGGTTCACTTATGTTTGAAACAAAAGGATTCTTTCTAGCACTAGTAAGTACCATAGTGTTCTCATTGGTGGTAATGTATGCCATTTCGTTGAAAAGGGACTTAATGCTTGAAAGAAAATAGGTTCATTTTTAGACTAAATAAAGCTACAAACAACCGAGAAGGTATTTTCGCAATTGTCTAAACCAATTTCATTAAGCGTGGAAGCCTATAAAACTCATGGTTTTACAAAAAAGCCGAACTGATATGATGGAATTTCAGTTCTTTTTGCAAAATTTTCAAAATCAACATATATAGAAAAAAATAATACTTAATAATAGCCAGTATTTTAACAGTAAAATGTTATATTAGCTTTCAACAAGCAAGTAATATCTTAGCTGCACTCCTATCGAATTACCAATTTCTATGCTTATTATTCAAGAATCTTAGTCCATAAAACGCTGGACAAGGTCGCTTGTTAATTTGAAAAACACAGATACAATGGACAAAAGACAAGATGATTACCTTAGTTTAAAATCCTACGAAGGACATGCTAAAAGTACAGACAATCCTGACTTCTCAACATTTGAACATGAAGGTGAATACTACTTTGCTATGCTCGATAGCGATGGCAATGTTGTATTAAGATCAGAAGGATATAGCTCTGAATCTGGAAGAGACAATGGAATCAAGTCTGTTATAAAAAATAGAGAAGTAGAAGGAAGATATCAGATAGAGGAATTTATGAAGAAGTTCTTCGTAATTCTTAAAGCTGGAAACCATCAAGAAATTGGAAGAAGTGGAGCCTATGATACTATGGCGGCTGCACAGGCATTTATTTCTGGAGGAAAAGGTGTTGCAGCAGGAGCCAAATCAGGACTTGCTATGGGTATTGCTGGATTCACAGCTAAATCCTATCCTGGTAAGACTAGAATAGTAACTGGCGATGAAGCTGCTGCTTTATTAAGTTCTGGTGGGAAAATATTAAACGAAACCAGAACTGACAAAGGCACTACCCGAAACATGGGTGAAAGAAAGCAGGTAAAGGAAAACAGAAAGGATTTAGGTGAAAAATCTAGAAAAGTTATCAGTGAGACAAGAAATGTCATCAGTGAAAACAGGAATCAAATCAGTGAGAACAAAGTAGTTACTAAAAAAGCGGGAGCATTGGCACTAGCGGCTCTTGCTGCGCCTGCAATGTTTAAATTAAATAAGAAGGCGGAATATACACCAAAGCCGGTTCCTCAAGCAGCTGCTTTTGTACCGGATCCGGTTGATGAACCGAATGATTGGGGGTGGTGGCCATTGTTGCTATTGTTCTTAATACCTTTATTGTTTATTTGGGGATGCCCTCCACCAGCAGTGGCTGGACCTGTAGGAGTATTTGTGGCAGCTCCACCGCCGCCGCCTGTAATGGCACCAGTGTGTGATTGCGATGCGCATGATCACTATGTGTTTGATCTGCCAGATGGAGATCCACCAAAGACGTTAAGTAAGCTGGGAACATTCCCAGAATTCGGAAACTCACATGCTTTGAATGCACCTGGGTTCTACAATAAGCTAAAAAATGCTTATGCCGACAATGCTGGGCATAAGAAATTCTTGGATGATATATTTAATGAAATGGGATTTGATGGATTCAAAGAAGCTAGAGCTTCGGATTTCTCTGAGGTCACATTAAAAAGTGGTGTTACAGGAAACATTGGTGGAGGAACCATGCATAAGACTTATTACAGAAGACTTGCTCCTACAGATAAAAAAGATTTAGAAGCATTTAGAATTACTGCTAAGAATGGATGTCACCTTCACTTTATGAAGACTTGTGGAAACCACTTCTTCACAAAACCATGTCCAGCGGATGAAGCAAATCCTTCTTAAGGCATATTTGACCAACTATGAATTAACAATGAAGAGCTTTCTGTAAACAGAGAGCTCTTTTTTTATAAATCTTAAATGTCAAAAAAGAGCAGAGCATTGAGTTATTCAAAATCTATTTCAATCCCATGATCTAGGTATTTTTATATTCTTGAAATTTTTATATTTTCGCGTCAGCTTTTAAAAAAGCATTTTGCACATATGATGCCGATGTAGCTCAGTTGGCCAGAGCAGCTGATTTGTAATCAGCGGGTCGGGGGTTCGAATCCCTCCATCGGCTCTTCTTTAAAAGAAGAAAGATATCATTCCAACCATATATCCTTGTTGTAGCCAGTCGATAAATCAAAGGCTCCCGTATTACAATGCCATCTCATAAAGGCATAACAAATCTGGATCGTCTTTCAAATAAAACTCTTTTACAAACGTAAACCCAAGTTTTTCCAATAACTTTCTGCTTGGTGTATTACTAGGAAGCGTTATCCCTTTTAATAATTCAATCCCAAAGCTTTTGGCATGATCAATCAAAGGTTTAGTTCCTTCAAAAGCAAAACCCTTGTTCATCTCTTCCGTCAACAAAGCAAATCCTACATCTATTCCTTCCAATCCGTCTCGATCGACCAATCCCGTCATTCCAATGTATCTACCATCCTCTTTGGCCTCTGACAAATACATCCCAAAGCCACTTTTTCCATAATCAGGCAATACTTTGTTTTTCAAATATTTCTCTGCATCTGAAAGTGTGTGTACTTTTCTATCTCCAATATTTTGCAGCCAGCCTGGTGAATTTAGAATATCAATCACAAATTGAGCATCTTTCAATCGCATCCTTCTGACAATCAGCCTTTCTGTTTCTGCTACGATCATTGAATTTGTTTTTTATTCCAAGCCTCAATTAATAAAATCATTCTATCATAACTCTTGATACCTGAAGACACACCATGGCTCTTTAAATACTTATCGTAGATTTTACTTCTATACTTGGGCATAAGATCAGGATAACGCACAATATGCGCTCTTATTTCATCTAGGTCATTAAGTACAGCCGTATCCATTTGTGCTCTTTTGGACTTATACAGTTCTTCATCTATTGAAATGAGATGTGAGGCCAGATATCTCCAATACGCTAAGGTAGCACTATACTGTATAAACGTATCTTCACTTTGCATACAGGCCAGGTAAGCAAAGAAATTGCAATCGCTCTCATGTGTGATTCCATAACCATGCGACATTTCATGAGCAATCGTAAAAGGCCACTGAACTGGATATAAGCCACCGTCCACATGTCCTTCGAGCACATGGGGAATATAAATTCCACTTGTACGGTTTCTGAGTATGGTACCTGCAAATAACTTCCGCACACGCACACGTCCTAGTGTTGGATAGTCAAATGTGTTCAATACATTTTCTAGCAATGGGCGAATGTTTTTTTCAGTAATGGCAAAATCTGGTATTGTCCGCTCTCCAACATTTGCCGAAAGGCTTACTAATTCTAAACTCACCTCATCAAAGACCTCAATCAATCGTTCATTGCTTAAGTTCTCAATATCCAAGTCTGCCTTGACCTCCACAGGTGTTGCATGGTAATTTAATGCCCAAAGCAAATAAAACCCACAAAGCAGCCATAAAAAGACTTCTAGAATCTTAAGAATTTTAGTTTTCCAAGGGTCTTTACTCAAAAACTGTCTAAAAACTTGAAAAATAACAAGAGGTAATAGAACATAAATGAATGGAATAGGAATAAATCCTATGGTATAATCATAAACAATCCTCCATAGTTGAAAAATACCTCCTAAGTACAAATTATCAGCCAAAAGTCCAGAAACCTTGGTAGAAAGGAACAATATAATGGTTATCAAAACCAGCCCAAGGTTATAATATTTCCTAGAAATTAAACTCACGTAGCGTCTATTTACAACAATTTTAGACTTTAAAGAAACCTTTTTGCGTTCTTAGCAGTTACTAGACTGAATCACATAAACAAAATAATTAAATATTATGGCATTTGAATTTACAGATACGAACTTCCAAGAATCAGCATTAGAAAGTGACAAACTTGTAGTTGTTGATTTCTGGGCAGAATGGTGCGGACCTTGCAGATTGGTTACACCGATAATTGATGAATTATCTAAAGATTACGAAGGTAAAGCGGTAATTGGGAAGGTAAATGTTGACCACAATGCTCAAGTAGCATCTAAATATAATGTTAGGAGTATACCAACCATTTTATTCCTTAAAGGAGGAGAAATTGTAGATAAACAAGTAGGAGCAACGACCAAAGCTGCTCTAGAGCAAAAAATTGCTGCTTTTATCTAGGAAAGAAGTAAAAAACATAACAAAAGTCCTTATTCACAACGTTGAGTAAGGACTTTTTTGTTAGTATCTTTACCGTATGAGCTTTTTCGAAAATTTTGACCTAAAGCAACTATCAAATCTAGAGCTTCTGGCTTCGCAGGTTGTTGAAGGTTTTATCATCGGACTCCATAAGAGTCCTTTCCATGGTTTCTCCGTAGAATTTGCAGAGCATCGAATATATAATCCTGGCGAATCCCTTAAGAATATAGACTGGAAGGTCTACGCAAGGACAGACAAAATGTTTGTCAAAAGATTTGAAGAGGAAACCAACTTAAGGTGTCAGATCGTAATTGACACTTCTTCTTCCATGTATTTCCCAAAAGAAAGAAAAGACAATCAATTAAATAAATTACAGTTTTCATCATTGGCTGCGGCTTCAATGATGAATTTATTAAAACGACAACGTGATGCATTTGGCTTGTCTTTATTTGACAATAAAGTAGATCTTCATACGAAAGCAAAAAGTAGTACAACACATTACAGACTATTGCTCACCTACCTCGATAAGTTGATCAAGGATGATGTCTTAGACAAAAAGACTTCAACGGCAGAAGCTTTGCACCAAATTGCAGACAACACACACAGAAGATCGTTGGTAGTAATCTTCAGTGACATGTTTGATGATGTAGAAAAGCAAAATGAAATGTTTTCTGCCCTTCAACATCTTAAATATGCCAAACACGAAGTAGTCCTATTCCATGTAGTAGATAAAAAACAGGAAATAGACTTTGAGTTTGAGAACAGGCCATATGAATTTATTGACATGGAGTCAGGTGAAAGTGTCCGTTTACAATCCAATGAGGTAAAACAATATTACACAGAAAAGATTGCTAGTTACAAGGAAGCTTTGAGAATGAAATGTCTCCAATACAAAATCGATTTTGTGGAAGCAGATATCAACACTGGGTTCCATTCGATCTTGGAAGCCTATTTAGTTAAACGAAAAAAAATGAACGTATAAATGAGCAAAATTTCAATTTCCAAACTACCAACTAAAGCTCCTGAAAAACTAGACAAGGATAAGATAAAGTCAGAAAGAGAAAAAATCACCTATGAGATTGGTGAACTAGCCTTGAAAATGCATGCAGAAAAGAAACACAGTTTGCTGGTTGTATTCCAAGGTATGGATTCGAGTGGTAAGGATGGTGTATCAAGAAAAACATTTAGATATTGCGCGCCGAGCTGGACCAATGCACATGCATTTGGGAAGCCAACTGATCTGGAATTTGCTCATGATTTTTTGTGGAGGGTTCACCCTCTTGCACCAAAGAAAGGAGACATTTCCATTTTCATCAGATCTCATTATGAAGACGTACTAATCCAAAGAGTTCATAAATGGATTACTCCCAAAAGAGTTGCCGCAAGAATGAACGCCATAAATGCTTGGGAGAAGTTATTGAAAGAAGATAACAATACCACCGTACTAAAATTCTTTCTCAACTTGTCTTATGAAAAGCAAGGAAAGAAACTTCAAGAAAGAATTGATGATCCGGAAAGAAACTGGAAACACAAGGATGGTGATTGGGAAGAAAGAAAACATTGGAAAAAATACATGAAGTGCTACGAAGACGTATTGAACGAAAGCGAAATCCCTTGGATCAATGTACCGGCTGATCAACGATGGTACCGTGATTACTTTGTTGCCAAAGAAGTACACAAAGTACTTAAGAAAATGAACCCGCAATTACCGATCTTAGAAACCAAACCTACGTTCGATTAATGAAGTCTACCAGAATAGACAAATGGTTGTGGTCTGTTAGGATTTTCAAAACAAGATCACTTGCTTCCTCTATGTGTAAGTCAGGTCGTGTGCGTATCAATGACAAGACTGCCAAAGCAGCTAGTTCTGTAGAGATTGGTTCGGTCATTCAGGTAAAAAAGAATGGATTCAATCTAGAGTTTCTTGTACAAAAAGTGATCGATAAGAGGGTCTCTGCTACCCTAGCAGAACCATGCTATATCAATAAGACTCCGGAAGCTGAGATGAACAAATACAAAGATTGGTTTATCGGAAAAGCACAACCCGAATATCGGGAAAAAGGATCTGGACGTCCAACTAAACGAGAAAGACGTGATCTAGATGAATTTAAAATGTGGGATTTTGACGAAGAGGAATTGGATTGATTGTTTTACTTTATTCCTACTGCAACCAAGTAAAATTGAAAAACACTTATTGAACTCTTCAGATTCCTTAATGAATTAAATCTCAATTCGTTTTCCCTGTAAGCAAGTTTCAATCTCTGGTAAAATATCACAGTTGTCCCAAATTCCCGAACGCAATGTTTTAGAATATTGGCTTGGCAAAGCATTCTCTTCCATAAGAGTTGCAGCTTGATGATAATCGTAACTTAGGCGATGAAATGCAACATCGACTCCACCTTCAACTTCAGTCAAAATTGCATACCAAACATCGGTAGTTCCATCATTGGCAGGCATGCCGATCACGCCTGGGTTTATCCAAAGCTTTTCTTCAAAACGATCATAGAATGGCAAACCACAATGTCCAGCGATGATCAAATCTGCTTCGACCGTTTCAAAGACTTCTTTTTTCTTTTCTAGCAATGTGGATTTAAATATAAATTCAGCCGTCTCATCGAAGGAACCATGAAGGACAAACCCTTTTTGACCGGCAAATTCAAATTTGATGAAATCAGGAAGTTGGCTCATCCAATCAATAGAAGCTGTACTCAAATTACTTTGAGCATATGGATACCATTGATTTGATAAAAGATTACAAGTGGTTCCTGATTCAAAATTACAACCACAATCGTCTGATCCTTCAGCCAATTGTATTTCAACATTGCCTGCTATAACATGAATGCCCCACTCTTTGATTGACTGAACACATTCTTCTGGCTGTGCGCAATATGCTACTACATCTCCTGTGCAAATTATGTTATCTGGGCTGATACCGTTGTCAGTTGCAACTTGTTTCATTTGCGCAAGCGCTTGAAAGTTGCTGTACACTCCACCAAAGACCAATGCAGTCCCTGAAAGCTTTCCGATATCCTTAATTTGTTTTTGCCGCTCCATTTGGTAGTAGTGTTGGAATCAAAAATAACACAAAGCAGGCAATTAAGCCCCATATATTCGCCCAGAGTAATGCCGAATATCTGCCTGAGGTAAGAACAAGAAATTCGGGGATCTGACCAAAGGCCAAAACCAAACCGACTATCACACCAAACCAAACCGACAATTGAAATGAAATGGCTGGTGCCTTTATTTTCCAAAGTATGAAGACTGGTGCCAATCCCATGACCATCGTTCCACTGACAGTGGTTGCAGAAAGAATTTCAGGATTGAAAAAGATAGGTATTGTACCTAACAAAACAATCAGGACCATCATCAATCGACCGTTTCTAACGGTTTTCATTTTTTCCTTCCCTAGGTCAATGATCGCCAATTTGGAAAAAGAACTAAATGTAGAATCCAAAGTGGATGCTGCTGAAGTGATCATGATAAAATTCATGGCGAGCATACCCATAAGTCCCAACAACTTGGCTACCTCCACGGGTGCTTGTCCGACCAAGCCTTTTGCGGCAGCATAAATCCCCACAAAACTAAACAGTATAATACAGAGTGCTCCTATAAATGCAGCATAGACAAAACTCTTCAAAGTGATACTCGGCGTACTGATAAATCCACGGTCTGTGAGAACAGGATCATGAAATGGATAACTCAAACATTGAAGTAAAGCTGCCAACATCAAGTTCAAGCCCATCTCCATAGACCAGGTGCCGCTTGTCATCATGTCTGAAAACGCCACTTCTTTGTCTGGTAAAATAAGACTCAAAATGATCAGCAACATCATACCAAAAAAGACCAACTGAATGGCATCGGTCAACAAAGAACTTCGCAAACCCCCTTTCATCGTATACGCCAAAGTCAAGCATGTGACTAAGATGATGGAAATTATATAAGACTTCTCCCCTGGATCTCCAAAATAGCTACCGACCACCATGGTATTGGACCACACCTCATTGAACAATCGAAAGCCTATCAGCAATGAAAAAACAACTACTGCCGAGCGTCCAAATCTTCCTTTTAAAAATTGATGAATCGACCCATAATTACCCTTGGTACGGAGTTGATAAATCACATATCCTCCGACTACAAAAGAAAGATAATAAGCTGCATAAGCCACTGCCCCAACCATACCAAACTCCAATCCGAGATTGGCTGCATTGGTGATAGACTTTGCAAAGATCCATGAAATGACCAGACTCGCTGTCAATATCCAGACTCCAGGCTGCTTACCTTTATCCGATTCAGCAGCGAAAAACTGCTCAACCGTTTTTGAGTGTGGCGCGATTGCAAAAAACAAAACGCCAAACAAAACCAAAAGAATCCATTGCAATTGGACTACATCCATGTTCTTTAGCTATATAATGACTTAGTCAACATCCCACCAAACCTTCAAGTTGATGTCATTGCCTGATGCAGCTGTTGCTGCATTAAAGTTATCTTGATTCAATGCCTGCTCTTCTGAAGGATATGGCATACGTACCGGGATTAAATCATTGTTTAAACTTGCTGAAATGGTTTTCAAAGTAGGATACGATGTACGTCTATATTCTACCCATGATTCATACCCATTAATGATATTGGCAAGCCACTTCTGTGTGATGATTTGCTCGATTTTATTGGCTCCATTGGCTCCATATTCAGCCACTCCTGTCAAATAATCAGCAGGCAACTCAACACCCCAATATTCAAATGCCATAGCAACTGCTAGGTCGTAGTGTTCTTTTGGATCTGCTGAGATCCAGCCACGCTCGGCAGCCTCAGCAATCAAGAAATGTGTTTCCCATGCTGTCATGAAATTAGCATCAATCTGTCCCGTCTGCTCACGGAATATCTCTCCTGCAAAAGAATAGTCGGACACACTGATAGATGTAGATGAAGCGTCTGGACCATTCAAAAGTCCGTTAAATTCTATGCCGGTACCATTCGGTCTGAAAAAACGAGACATCCTTGGGTCATCCAGTCCAACAAGAATCTCTTCCATGGTTTCTGACATAACGAATAGATTAAAATCTCCGTCACGCAGTTGCTGCATTCTAAAGCTATTGGGTTGCAGGTCTGTAAAATTGAACACAGCATTAGTACTGTTCTCACTTATAAAATCATTGCCATCGTAGATACCTTGCATTTCCGCTGCCTGTAATTCCGCACCAGAAATTCTCACATACATCTTAAGCAATAGTGAATTGGAAAAAGTAATCCATTGTGTCAAATCACCATCATACAAAAGATCACCATTCAAATCCAAATCAATTGCACCCAATGCCTCTTGACAAGCTTGCTCACCAGCCAATAAATTGCTTCTTATTCCTCCTTCTGCCAAGTAGATTTCTGATTGCTCATCATATCCAGGTGTGGTTATTCCTCCTACCCCACTAGCTGCATCAAAAATCGGAGCATTTCCATAAATATCTGTTATAAGCATTTGTAGAAATCCCTTCAAGATAAGTGCTGGGCCTTCATACTTTTGAAAGGCTTCATTTTCTTCAACAGAATCCAAAATGATCTCAACATCTCTTAGATTTCTATAAAATACTTGCCATGGATTACCACCCAATTGCGGATCGGTCAATGCATGTCTATCAAACAAATTGAAATCTACCATCGTAAAATGTTGACTCAACAAATTACCTGCTACAAATCCTTCATACGACATCTCATCTCCTAAGTTGTAGATTACTTGACGCAACAAAAATTCAGGATCGACTGAAGTCGGATCATTGGGATTTGTATTGATTTCTTCAAATTCATTGGTGCACGACATCATTGTAAACATCAATGCCATACTTATATATAATAGCTTTTTCATTGTTCTATTTTAAAGACTTAAACCTAATTTAATTCCAATTGATCTTGCAGAAGGATATGAAATATCTTCTACTCCACTCACAAACTGATTCCCTTGAACGGCCAATTGCTCCGGATCAAAATGAGGAATGTGGCTCAAGGCAAAGAGATTACGCCCGATCAAATCAATGCTCAAAGTTCTACCATCTTTTAAGAATCCAAGCTTAGAATTTGAATCCAAAACATAACCGATTGAGAATGAACGAAGTTTTACAAACGAAGCATCGTACACATTGTTTTCTTCGTGGTTTCTATCATAAAACTGCCTATAATAAGCCTCAGCGCCAATTGGAGTCGTGTTTTGTTCCCATACTGGTTCTGATTCCGTTCCAACGTTTACTACTCCTTCTGCGATGATTCCTTCATCTGGTCTATCTATTGTCTCGATAATCTGACCTCCTACTCCTGCCAATGAAAGCGTTCTTGAAACCAAGGTCCCACCTTGTCTCCAGTCAAGTAAGAAACTCATACTCCAGTTTTTATAAGAAAACTCATTACTAAAACCTACTACGAAGTCAGGATTGTAGTTACCCAATAATTGCAGATTGTTATCTGCGATAAACTGTCCATCATCTCCGATGATAAAGTCACCGTTTTCATTTTTAGCATATCCAGTTCCATACATGTCTCCGATTCGTCCGCCTTCTTCAACCTGAAACCATACGGTTTGATTTTGATTGTCATATACCCTAGAATACGCCAACGTAATTCTACCCGCTCCATCGGGTAGAGATTCTACCACTGAATTGTTTGTACTGAAGTTTATAAAACTAGACCAATTAAAATTGGTTCTTCTTACTAGGTTTATGCCTGCAAGCAATTCGACGCCTTGTGATCTTACTGCACCTCCATTCACTACCTCTTCGTTGTAGCCTGAAGAAACAGGAATAGCAAATGAGATGATTTGATTCCTTGTCACTGCATTATAATAGGTCGCATCGAGCCTTAATCTATCATCAAAAAATCTGATATCCGCTCCCACCTCGAAAGCCGTTGTTTGCTCAGGTTTAAGATCTGTATTGGCTATAACCCCTTGGCTTGTAAAGGTTGTCTCTCCACCAAAAGGAATACCTTGTACAAAGGTTCCTTCTGTTTGATAAGGATCTGTATCATTTCCAACTTGAGCCAAACTACCTCTTATTTTCATAAATGAAATCGGTTCTGGCAAGTCCAAGTGTTGAGTAACTACATAACTTGCAGCCAATGAAGGATATATAAATGATGTATTGGCGGTTGAGTTGACCGTTGCCAAAGCACTTGACCAATCGTTTCTTGCAGTAATATCTATGAAAAGAAAATCCTTATAAGAAAGCTCAAGCAATGCATACAAACTATTAATTCGCTTGGCTGATTCTGCTGAAAATTCTCTTATTGGTGTCGCTGCGTTGGCAAAGCTGATGTCTCTAAAATTTAACATTCCTATCGCTTCTTGCTGACCTGATACTGCCATCTGATTCATTCTATTTCCACCAAATGAAATCGATGCATCAAAATTATTGAATTGCTTTTCGTAACGCAAAAGGAAATTAGAGTTCACTTCTCTAAATCGAACATCTTGCTCGGCGTATGCCCCAGTCTGGAATCTATTGGTACTAAACGCTCTTCTAAATTGTCTTAATTCAGAGCTACTATCATTACCTATGCTTGCCTGTAAACTCAGTCCCTGAGCCAATTGATAATTGGCAATGACATTTCCATAAAATCTATTTCTAGAAAATGAATTGGTGTTTTCATGTAGAATGAAAAATGGGTTATCAAAGAAGGTATAGTTAAATGAATATTGTTGTTGGCCTTCAAGACCCGGCTGCCAATAATCTCTCAAAATGTCAGTATCAAGTGATCTAGGACCCCAGGCCACCAATGAATAACCAATGTTTTCAGAACCATAACCTGATGAAGGTCTATTCCCACTACTAGAAAATGACAAATTTAGATTGGCACTAATGTCCAAGCCTTTGATAGGTTCTGTTGTAAATCTTGCAGCAAGTGCTTTTCTTTTTAAATCAACTCCAGGAATATATGAATCCGATCTTAAATCAGTAAATGACAATCTATATGAACTATTGTTAAATCCATTGGAGATAGCAAGATTGGTGATCGATGTAAAACCTGTATCGTATAAATCTCTTAGGTTGTCTGGATGAGAAACGAAAGGACTTTGTGGAATTGAGGCACCGTCAAGTAAATCAACATCTCCTCCTCTTACTGTTTCCCCATTGGCCAAAGTAACTGGCGTATCAAATTGTGCGACCAAGTTTCCAACATCGAGTTGCGGACCCCAACTATAGGTGATATTATCGTTAACACCTCCACCTAATCCATCTACAAAACTAAACTCGCCAGAGTTTCCTTGACCATATTTGTTTTGAAATTCAGGTAATTTGAAAGGCTTATCTATAAACACACTCGTATTGACATCTATTTCCAACCCTTTGGCTTTCTTCCCATTTTTGGTATTGATGAGTATTACGCCATTGGCGGCTCTAGTCCCATACAAAGCAGCAGCACCAGGTCCTTTTAGTACAGACACTGATTCGATGTCATCCTGATTTACATCCATCGCTCCATTTCCAAAATCTACTTCTTGAAATCCAGCTGCAGCTTCGTTGGTAAAATTAAGATTCGTATTATTCTGGATCGGCAATCCATCCACAACAAATAGTGGATTGTTGTTGCTGAAAGAAGATTCACCTCTGATGGTTATTTTCGTTGAGGAACCTACTCCGGTTGCTCCTTGACTGACGATAAGTCCTGCTACTCTTCCACCAAGGTTGTCTGTAAAGTTGACAGACTTTACCTGACTTAATTCTTTGGTATTTAATTCTTGAATAGCATATCCTAAATCTTTTGAAGAACGCTCAAGGTTCAATGCAGTCACCACCACCTCATTCAAAGAGTAGTTGTCTTCCTCCAAATATATCTCGTAGAACGCTCTACCATCGATATTTATCGTCGATGCTTTGTATCCTAAATAGCTAATCTCCAAAGATGTATTCAATCCCGATATTTCTATCGAAAATGATCCAGACTCATCGGTGATTGTTCCATTGGAAGTTCCTGATTCTACAATACTTGCGCCTATCAGCGCTTCTTTTGATTTTTTGTTCACTACGACTCCTGATATTATTTCCGCTTGCGCAAATGTCAATGCGGGCAATAAAAACAGGATCAATACTAACTGAATTGACCTCACGTTAAATTATTTTAGTTAAAAGACCAGTCTATGTGATATTATATGACTGAAAAACTGAATGGTTGTTCCATGATTGAAATTAAACAACCGGCGGCCCTCTGAGAGTGAGGTCAGCAAATTTAAAATAGATAAGTTGAAACTGTTCATCAAGAAAATTGAGTGTTTTCTTAAATCCAGAAACAATATTTTGAAGTGTATTCTTAAATTTTGAATATTTTGGAAGTGTTCTTAGAATCTCGACGAGATCAAAGCTCGTATCAATGTCGAGTAGTTCCTCAAGCCAGACAATCTCTTTATTAAGTTGTTGAGAATACTTGATAAGGGACTCTTGCAAACTAGACTGCTCCCAATCCAAGTCAACAAAATCTTCTCGAACATAATGATCTTTATTCAATCCTAAAAGATAGACACCTCCATCCTTGGTTGGACCAAGTGTCATATCTCCATCGACGACATTGTCAAATGCGTCATTCACATCTTTTGCCATCAAAGAAGGGCAATCATTACCTAATACTATGATCTGCTCGAATCCGTCATTGAATACATCCTCGATCGCATTGGCAAGTTTTACACCAAAGCTTTCTCCCTTTTGACTGGGTGAATAACAACAAATTAATGGATAATTACAGCTAGAAATAGTGTCTAGCGTCGAATCAATCAAGCTTTGGGAAATGGCAATATTTCCCTTCTGAGAAAGTTCTGTCTTCAAAAGTTTGTGACTAGCCTCTTCCTCGGCAGTCCGAGAAAAAAACAATATCGCCTTTTTTGATTCTTGATTCATTCAATAACTTATATACAATGAACAAATATATGAATATTTTATGCTAGTACAATGTCAATGATAAGACAAGCCAATTATAATTATTTTACATTTTTATATGTTAAGAAAGCAATGTAACTTGTATAAAAAAGGATCGAATTGCAGAAAAGTGACCTTAAATATCTTCTAGCTTACGTGATTCCATTATCTGGATTCATAGCAATTTCATACAATGGGATCTTATCATATATTCCCATTATTATTGCCTTCGTGATTCTTCCAGTTACGGAATTAATACTTCCAACCTCATCAACAAATCTTTCTGCCCAGCAGGAAGATGAAAAATTGGCTCAGAAATTCTTTAGCTACCTACTCTACCTCAATGTACCCTTGGTTTATACTCTTCTTATTTATTACTTGATGACCATACCCCATGTGGGCAATATTGCTGACTGGATAGGTAAGTCTAGTTCTATTGGATTGATTTTAGCTTCATCAGGTATCAATGTTGCACACGAACTTGGTCACAAGCAAAATGCATTCGACAGAATACTTGCAAAATCCTTGTTGTTGCCAAGTCACTATATGCATTTTATTATCGAACACAATCTAGGACACCACCTGAAAGTATCTACACCAGAGGATCCAGCAACTTCTCGTAAAAATGAAATGCTCTATACTTTTTGGTTTAGGTCTACCATCAATAGTTACATCAGTGCTTGGAACATTGAGAAAAATATTTTAGCAAAAAACGGAATGGGTTTTTGGACAATCAAAAATAGAATGCTTCAATTTACCATTATCCAATTGACCTATTTAACGATTGTATTTTTAGTACTAGGTCCTCTTGCTTTGTATGCCGCCTTGGCCATTGGGACATTTTCCTTCTTGGTTTTGGAAACCATAAACTACATAGAGCATTATGGCTTGGTCAGAAAAAAGAAGGCCAATGGAAAATACGAAAGAGTTACCAGTGTTCACTCTTGGAATTCAGATCATCAACTGGGTCGCATTGTGCTTTATGAGTTGACCAGACATTCTGACCACCATTATAAATCAATGAGAAAATATCAAATTCTCCAGAGCCATGATGATAGCCCTCAACTTCCGCTGGGTTATCCAGGATCGCTTCTATGTAGCTTGATCCCACCTCTTTGGTTTAAATTAATGAACCACCGAGTGGATGAATGGAATTTAGTCAGAGCTGCTGAATAGAATGTTCAAAAAAGTAGATTAGTTATTGATCACAGGCAATTGAAGATAGCCTTTAAACTCTTTATCACTTTCAAACTCTACATCCTTAAAATCCGTCATCACATTGTACAAAGTATCTCTTTCAATCGGATGTCTATTGACGCGCTTGATCATTTGGACAAGTTGTTCAGTAGACAAAGCAGGATTCTGCTCTTCTGAACCTGCCATTGTATAAATCTTGGTGGTATCGTCTATTGTCCCGTCTAAATCATCTACCCCAAATGACAATGAAAGTTGTGCTGTTTCTCTTCCGATCATCGGCCAGTAAGCCTTCACATGATCAAAGTTATCAAGATAGATTCTGGCAATCGCATAATTTTTTAAATCTTCCACTACAACTGTCTCCTCCAGATGTGACAATTGATTTCCCTTGTTTCTAAACTTCAAAGGAATAAATGTCTGAAAGCCTTTTGTATCATCTTGGAGCTCACGCAATTGTCTCATGTGATCTACTCTGTGCCTATATTCTTCGATATGTCCGTAAAGCATTGTTGCATTTGAGCGCATACCTAATCCATGCCAGATTCTGTGAATTTCCAACCATTGATCACCACTACATTTTCCCCCAGCAATCTGATCTCTCACTTCGGGATGAAATATTTCAGCACCACCACCAGGCATAGAATCAAGGCCGGCCGCCTTCATCGCTTCCATTCCTTCCTGGTAACTCATTTTTGCCTTCTTGAATATGTAATGATACTCAACGGGTGTCAAGGCCTTTATATGAAGATCAGGTCTATGTGCTTTTATCGCTTTGAAAAGATCAGTATAAAATGCAACATCGTACTGAGGCAACACACCGCCTACGATATGTACTTCCGTCACCTCCTTTTCATCATAGCCTTTGACAATATCCATCATATCATCCAATGAATACTCCCATCCTTCTTCCCTTTTCTTTATCAACCGACTGTAAGAACAAAAAGTACAAGTGTACAAGCATACATTTGTAGGTTCCATATGGAAATTTCGATTGAAATAAGTCTTATCACCATGCTTGGATTCCCGCACATAATTAGCCAAAACTCCAACCTGAGACAACGATGCTTTCTCGTATAAATACATGGCATCCTCATCAGAAATACGAGTACCTTCCTGCACCTTTGATGTAATGGACTTCATGGTGTCATCAGCATTTCCACTTATGAGTTGCGATAATTTGTTTTTATCTTGCATTTATTCAATTGAAGTTTTAAGCACATTATTACGCTTGCGCAAATATTGATACATTTATTATTCAAATATCTTAAAATTCACCATATCAACCAATTATTAAACATACTAAGGGCTCATAAGTTTAATTAAAGTGATAAAGAAATTGTCAATTACCATCAAATTATCCATTCTCATCCCGGTATACAACTACAAGGTCGTTGACCTTGTCAAAAAGCTATACAAGCAATGCCAAAAGTTAAACCTAGACTTTGAGATTTTGGTATTCGATGATGGTTCAAAAGAGAAATACAAGGAACAAAACAAGGTCTTAAATAGCCACTTTGGTGTCAACTACATGGAAATGAGCGAGAACCTAGGCCGTTCCAAAATCAGAAACTGGTTGGTGAAGTCCGCCCTCTACGACTTTGTTCTTTTCTTAGACTGTGACTCAAAAGTTACCGACAATAAATTCATCGAAAAATACATAAAAACTCTTGGACCCAATAAGGTAGTGAATGGTGGAAGAATTTATGGCAACAAAAAACCAAAAGCAAAGTCTAAATACCTTCATTGGCTGTACGGCAGCAAATACGAAAGCAAAAAAGCCAAAACAAGAAATAAAAATGCCCATCTCTATTTCCACTCCAACAACTTTGCAGCAGACAGAAATGTGTTGATTACATTTCCATTTGACGAAAGTGTGGAAGGTTATGGCTACGAAGATCTCCTGATTGCTCAAAATCTAATGGACCACGACATTGAGGTCATACATATAGATAATCCTGTCGTTCACTTAGGATTGGAAAAGAATAGAATCTTCCTGGAGAAAAACCTTAAAGCGATTGACAACCTAGTTCAATTAAAAAAAGATGGTCATCAGCTAAACACCAATCTTGAACAGAAAGCTTTTATGTTAGAAGATTGGAGTTTGGATAAAAAACTTCAATCGTTTATCTCAAAAAGAAAAGACAACTATACTGAAAATCTATTAGGAGAAAAACCATCTCTACTGAAGTTTCAATTATTGAAATTGGAGCGATATCTGAGTAGCATCTAAAACTTACTTCTTATCGTCATCTGGATTTACTATCTTTCAATTCAATTATCTACATTGAATGAAAAGTTACCCAACACATATGCTGGAAAAATATCCAGCCATCACTGACTTAGAGAAAAAAGCCAAATCAAGAATACCTGAAGTAGCCTGGGCCTACCTTTCTTCTGGCACTGGTGACGAACTCGCCGTCAGCCGCAATCGAGAAGCTTTCAACCAAATTCAATACAATCCCACTTTTATGCATGGCGAGCAAACAGTGGATTTAAAAACAACTGTTTTAGGTAGAGAATACAACTTACCATTTGGTATCGCTCCTGTGGGTCTTTCTGGTTTGATGTGGCCTGGAGCAGAGATGATTTTGGCTCAAACCGCCAAAGATTACAATATCCCATATTGTCTATCCACCGTTGCTACACAAACACCAGAGACCATTGGACCCATCTCTCAGGAAAATTCTTGGTTCCAACTCTACACGCCGCGTAAAAAAGAAATCAGAACACACTTACTGGCGCGTGCAAAAACATCAGGATTTAACACATTGATAGTAACAGCTGATGTGCCTTATCCAAGTCGTCGTGAACGAACAAAAAGAGCTGGACTAAGAACTCCTCCAAAACTCACTGCCAAGTTTTTGTGGGGAGGTATCAGCAATCCAGCTTGGACAAGACAAGTTATGAAACATGGGCTACCCAAACTAAAAACCGTTATTCAATATGCTGAATCCAAACAAGCAACCAAAGTATTTGAAGAATTACGAAAAGGATTTGGTGGTACATTGTCTTGGGATTATTTAAAAGAGTTAAGAGAAGAATGGAAAGGCAACTTGATCATCAAAGGACTAACACACCCTAATGATGCTGAGCGAGCCGTGCAGATTGGAGTTGATGCGATCATTGTCTCCAATCATGGAGGAAGGCAATTTGACGCAGTGCCACCGTCGATAAAACTTCTTCCATTGATAGTAGATGCAGTGGGTGACAAAACCTGCATTATGTTTGACAGTGGAATCAATTCCGGTCTTGACATCATCAAAGCCTATCAGCAAGGAGCTCAATTTGTATTTTTAGGTCGAGGGTTCTTAACCGGCGTAGCAGCACTAGGAGCACAAGGAGGAAATCATGTCTGTGAAGTATTGAAAGAAGACCTGAGAGCCAACTTAATGCAACTAGGCATCGAGAATATAAACGATATAAAAAATCTAACACCATTTCAACCAACAAGACACGCATAGTATGAAAAATTTAGTCATTGTATTATTGGTCACTTTTTCTTTTTCATTTGCGCAAGCGCAAGAACAAAAAATCGATATCAATCATAGTTCTTATCCATATGCAAAAGAATCATTGAGCACCTTAAAAGAACTATTGGCGATTCCCAACGATGCAAACTTCAAAGAAGACATTGAGAAAAACATCCGTTGGGTAGATGAAAAAATGAAGGATTATGGCTTTAGTTCCCAGCGACTAGAAACTGAAACTGTACCATTATTGCTCTTAGAAAAAAAGACCAAAAAAAATACAGACAATACCTTCTTATTCTATTTCCACATAGATGGACAACCAGTAGATGCTCAATATTGGTTCCAAGACGATCCTTACAATGCCACTTTGAAAGAAGAACGTGAAGGAGAAGGTTGGGTAGATATCGACTGGAAGAATCTGGAAGAAAAAGCAATCAATCCAGACTGGAGGATCTTTGCAAGATCTGCTTCCGATGACAAATCACCCTTTGTTATGTTTATGGCTGTACTCGAGCAATTCAAAAAAGAAAACAAAGCGCTACCCTACAACCTAAAAGTCATATTAGATTTTGAAGAAGAGAAAGGGTCGCCTAGATTGGCAAAGTGTGTAGAAGAAAATAAGAACTTACTCACGGCAGATAGATTGTTGATTTTCGATGGGCCGATGCACACGAGTAATTTACCTACCCTTAGTTTCGGGGCAAGGGGAATTACAACGGTAACATTAAAAGTTTTTGGACCAACCTTCCCACTGCACAGTGGTCACTATGGAAATTACGCCCCTAATCCAGCACTAAGGCTTTCTCAATTACTCAGCAGCATGAAGGATGAACATGGGCGTGTGACCATTGAAGGATTTTATGATGGAATTTCTTTCACCAAAGAAACCAAGCAAATCCTAAATTCAGTACCTGATGATGAGAACAAAATAAAAGTGAAACTAGGAATAGGCACAATAGATTCTGTCGGAACCAACTACCAATCATCCATGCAATACCCTTCCCTAAACATTCGAGGTTTGTCTTCTGCTTGGGTTGGTTCTGAAGCGCGCACCATCGTTCCTGCCACAGCAACAGCTGAGATTGACCTAAGGCTTGTAGTTGAAACACCTCCGGCGAGACAAGTTGAATTATTGAGAAGACATATAGAAAACCAAGGCTATCTCATCCTTGATAGAAAGCCTACCAGTGAAGAAAGATTTCTTCATTCTCATATCTGTCAGTTTATCAATGACAGAGCATACGCTGCTTTCAGAACCGATCTTGACTCTCCACTAGGAATATGGGCAAAGGAAGCACTGCAAGAAACCTATAACCAAGAACCAATAAGAATAAGAACCATCGGTGGAAGTCTGCCTGTTACTCCCTTTATTCAGACCTTAGATGTACCTGCAATCATCGTCCCATTGGTCAACAGCGACAACAATCAACATAGTCCAAACGAGAACCTAAGGATAGGGAATTATTTCAATGGAGTAAAAACGATGTATGGCTTGATGAGTAAAGAATTTTAATAATAGCCAATCAAAATTAGGTGAGAATATTTTGACCACAATTATCTCAAAAGTAATTAGTACATTATTCAATAAAAATGAAACATAAATTCCTAAATCGAAATAAATTTTGAGATATTTCAAGGACTTTGGTGCCAATAAACCATGAAGGCAATAAAAACCTCATCGTCTTCTCTTCACTAATACAAGAACATCACTAAGCTTAATTTCAAAAAGTCTGTTACTTTTGCGCGATGCAATTGCGAAGCAAAATTACCTCAAAAACTAGTTACCAGTTTGTTAAACCATAAAATTTTGCTTTGCTATGCACATGAAAGGCAATTTCTGTCTTTCAAAAATGTTATTAGATATATGAAATACCTAGCGATTACTTTTTTTAGTCTTCTTCTTTCAACACAATTAATCGGTCAAAGGGAACCAGATTTATCGGGAATCGAACTTCAAATAGACCAAGATGTGCTTGCTGACTTTCTTAGACAAAGTGATGAGAATGAAAGCAATCCATTCTATGGAGACAATTATACCACTGCACTAAGGATTGGAATTTATGGAGAATACGCCAATTCATACTACTTGGGCCTTCCATGGCTAAGGGAAAAAATTGATTACCTCTCTGATAACATATTATACCGAGGAGATTTTAGAGAAAAGCAGCGATCACACAACTTTGTTCTTACGTTGAATGGTTTCAGCCCAGCTCATATTTCTGCAGACACCGAAGAGTACGATCAGGCAGTAAGTGAAGGATATAATTTGGCAGACGATCGACCTTTTTCGACTTATCTAGGATTTAGAAGTAGTCGAAGATTGGTAGGAACCAAACGTTTTGTGCACAGTGCCAAATTATTCGATGTAGGATTCAATACATCATTTGCTTTTGGACTTGGAGGAACAGGGATCGGTAGAGGCATCGATCGGATTTTAGGTTTTAATCGACCGGAAGGCACATTGTGGAAAAGAGACGAGTCTGCACCCTATCCTACAGGTGAGGTGATTAAGAACGTTCTTCCTATTTTCTTGTATTCAGTATCTTCGGAGATCGGCGTATGGACGCCTATAAAAAAAGTGGTTTTTCAAGTAAGGCCTGAATTGAATCTGGGATATTACACCAATGTGGCTATCGGCTTTGACTTCGGAAAAGTGATGAACGTGGAGCCAGTCATCGACCACCTTGCATACACTGATACAAACAATCCAAGCCTAGCATTGGTCAATGATGAATCCATGGGATTTTCACTGGTTGGAGGAGCGACCGTAAGAGCGGTGCTTTACAACTACCATCTTAATGGATTGTACGGCAGCAGCAAAGGCAACTTTTATACTTTCGCGGATACTAGAAAAATTGTTTTCGAAAGTTACGTGGGAGTCAAACTACAGATTTCTCAGACCATAGATATCACCTACAGCATCAATTGGAGATCATCAGAAATCAAATCTGATTTTCAGAACAATGTACTCTGGGGTACGATCGGAGTGAAATACTTAATGGGACCAGCAGGTGTTGGTTGTTATGATTAAAACTCGGAGAGTTGATTCTTATTTAGATACTAATCACCACTCCCAAAGTTGGAATAGGTATGCCCACATTATCACTTATGCTCTTCAACCGATACCTCTGTAAAGGCAATGGATCTGATGGATTCTCTATGATCCCTTCTCCAATAGGCATATTGTTATCATCCAATGGTCGATCAAGAATCAAGGTTTCCGCATCCACAGCTGAAGCTGTTGCATTCACTACATCCAGATAGACATTCAAACTCCATTTATCAAAAAAGATCTTTTTGTCAACTCTGATATCTACTTGACTAAAGGCTTGCTGCCTCAAGGTATTGATCTGATCAAAATCTCGCACACCCATATTGTTTACATCCCAATTCAACACCAATGCAGAATCATCGCTAAAAGGCGTAAAAGGCAATCCTGTCTGAAAACGCCAGTTGATCCCCGCTTCCCAATTGTTTTTAAAGCGCTTACCCAAGGTAAGATTGATGATATGTCTTGAATCCCAAGAGGTCGGAAGAAATTCATCACCAGATAAAAACTCACTCCAACCCAAAGTATATGCTAATATGCCATAGTAACCTTTAAACAACCTCTGCTGAAGCAACAATTCCATTCCATATGACCTACCCTCTGCCTCACTGACAACCGGCTCATTTCCAATAACTCCGAAATCTCCTCCCAAATTGGCAATTGAAATACTATCTCTCAACAAGAATGGATACCCAGAATACGTCTTATAATATCCTTCCAAAGTAATTCTCGCACTCGATGAAGTATTCCACTCTACTCCACCCACAAGATGATTGGCTCGTATGAAAGACACATCGTTTTCTTTGTTCACCAAAATATCATTCTCCCTATAACCAAGAATCGTATAGGCAGGCAATTGATAAAAAATACCAGCACTTGCATTGACAGAAAATTCTTCATTGATCGCAAAGGAGGCTGATGCTCTTGGAGACAATTGATCCAATGGATTGTTCATAACATCCGAATAACTATTCCCATCAGCTCTTATTCCAACTGACAAAATCAACCTGTTCTCTAAGAACTTTCTACTCAATTGAGCAAATCCGTAATACTTCCAAAAATCTATGTCACTTTGAAAATTGATATCAATCGGTGTTCCATTGGCAAAAATCCGATTGAAGGTCGTGTTGTTGTATTTCACAAATTCAGTTCCGACACCAGCCAAATATTTCCAGTCACCAATCCTTTGGTTTGTTTCAATTCTAAGTTTGTTTTCAATTTCCTGCGATAAAAAGTCCAAGATTAAATTATCCTCAGTACTTGCGTCGTTGTTTCTATACTTAATCGACTTGTTGTTCAACATATTCCTAGAAAGAATAAAACTAGTAGAACCTTTATCGCCATACCTTTTGTACACCAAACCATTGGCATAATTCCATTGAGTATTTACAGGTAGGTTGGACAGCAAAAATTGCTGTGTCTCTGTCTGATTTGCATCAAAATTCAATTCGAAGTCATCGATGGCTCCAATACCGATAAAATAAAATTCTTCTTTATTGTTTGGCTTGAACTTAATCTTGGTTTGAAAATCTGTATACGTGGGCAAAAACGGCAACTCCAATACCGAAAACAAGAATTGCAAATAGGAATATCGGGCTGAGAAAAGAAAAGTCGTTTTATCTCCGATTGGCCCTTCAATGGTAGCACCCAGATCACTCGCTCCGACAGTAGCATTAAAACCAAGTCGGTCATCTCTACCATCTTTTTGTTTGAATTGAAAAACACTGCTTAATGCATTGCCTCTATTTGCCGGAAAGGCCCCAGAATAAAAATCTACTTCACGGATAAAATCTACATTGATAATTCCATTAGGTCCTCCACTAGATCCCTGCGTTGCAAAGTGGTTAATGTTTGGAATTTCTATATCGTCCAAATAAAAACGATTTTCATTAGGAGCTCCTCCTCGTATGATAAGATCATTTCTAAACGAAGCCGTTGAAGTCACCCCTGGCAATGATTTTACCACCTGTGAAATATCTCTATTGCCTCCTGGTCTTCTCTTGATTTCAGTTACGCCAATATTCCTGAGGCTGACTGGAGATTCTTCAGTTTTTCGAAATGCAGAAGCTTTCACAACAACCTCCTTTAATTCGCTCGCACTTTCTTCCATCAAGAAATTTATTTCAGTCGGACGGTTTGGCGTGAGCTCAACTTCCAATTGTGAATTGTTCTCATATCCTAGATAACTGACTTCGATGGTGTATATTCCAGGAGCTAGATTATCAAACTCATAATATCCATTTTCATCGGTGTTGGTTCCTGCGTTAGAATCCTTCAAGAAAACATTGGCAAAAATGATAGGCTCATTGTTGCTTGCATCGTTAACAAATCCCTTAAGAACACAATTCTGACCCCATGTAGAAGCACTCATTAAGAGTCCTAAAATGGTAACAAGAAGTGCTTTATTCATAATCCTAGTTTCAATACGCAGTAAAAACACACAATATCTACAAATGTTCAATCAATACAGACAAACGTCTCCACTCGCAGCCTAAATTATTTTAAAAATCGTCATAAAAGCACAATCTTTACAGTGACTTACTTACAAAGTGAATCAAACAATATCAATTTTGGCAAAAACGTTTTTGACCTTTGGCATATCCTTTATATTATGTTTTGGGATATCTGCTCAAAAGTACATTTCAGGCACCGTTACAGATTATAGTAGCAAGGATCCACTGATCGGGGTTAACATCTATTTGGATGGAAGCTTGAGAGGAACCATTACTGATGCTCAAGGCAAATATCAACTCAGTATTACTGAAAAACTTCCCGCTGATTTAATCTTTTCTTTGGTTGGTTTTGAAACCCAAACCATCGCTCTCGCAGAAACGGCAAGCAATATTCTTGATGTTCAATTAAGCACGAAAGCATTTAACACGAATGTAATAACCGTCTCTGCATCTCGTATCGAGGAATCTATTCTTGAATCCCCAGTCACAGTCGAAAAGCTTGATCTTATTTCCATTAACCAAAGTACATCAGCCGATTACTACAATGAAATTTCAAGACTCAAAGGCGTTTCTAATACGCAAGCAAGTCTAACTTTTAATTCTATCAATGCAAGAGGCTTTGCTGGGCATGGAAATACGAGGTTTGTTCAACTACAAGATGGCATAGACAATGCCGCTCCACTTTTGAACTTCCCGACGGGAAGTATCGTAGGAATATCAGACCTAGATATTAAAAGTATAGAATTGATTCCTGGGACCTCATCAGCACTTTATGGCCCCAACGCCTTCAATGGCATTTTGTTGATGACTAGCAAAGATCCATTCAACTACCAAGGCTTATCCGCACAGATCAAAACGGGAGTCACAGATGGTAATCGCGTTGACCCAACATTCGGAGCTACACTCAGATACGCCAAAGCAATCAATGAAAAATTTGCCTTTAAAATTAATGCCTCTACCCTTTGGGCACAGGATTGGGAAGCCAATGACTTTACTACGCAGAGATCCATTGAGACTTTTGGCAACCTAGATCAAGACAACCCTGCCTTTGATGGAATAAATCTATATGGTGACGAAGTCAGATTTGGAATCGATTGGAATGAATCGGTATTTAATCCATCCACCAATCAAACAGAAATAATACCTCGAACTACCATTTTTACAAGAACAGGATTACCAGAAGACATCTTACAAGAAAGTAGAAGAGCAGAAAGTTTTAAATATGGTGGTGCATTGCATTATAAAATAAACAAAGACATCGAAACCAACTTTTCCTATCAATGGGGATCAGGCTCATCGGTATTTCAGGGAAGTGAACGATATGCACTAAGGGACTTCAGTCAACAATTCATCAAGTGGGAGTTGAATGCTGATAATTGGAACATCAGAGCCTACACTTCTTTAACAGATGCCGGTGACTCCTACAATTTGACTGCACTAGGCACTTTGCCCTATTTACCAGCAAGCACCCAGTTTATTGATATTGAAACCAATGGCCAGACTTTGACGCTTCCATACACTGCCGGATGGGCTTCGGCAGCAAGTCTTGGAATGAATGGTGCGCTGCTTCAATTATTGGATATCGAATCGGGATCTGTCCGCGAATCTATAAATTTTGCTGATGCAGGTGGCACCAATACGCTGAGTGATACAGAAAGAGAATTTTTGGTCAACGGGCTTGTAAATCAATTTACCAATGACGGAACATTGGCCAATCTAATACAACAAGCCTACCCTGATTTTACAGCTGACGAAATCAGAGACGCAGTAGATGCCACTGCTCTTGATTGGACAACTGCATTTGTCAACGGAGCTTCAGGCCCAAGAATAACCCCTGATGAAAATGGAATTTATGATACCGAATTACTCGAATCAATTAGAAATACCAGAGAAGGGTTGTTCCAGCAAGGCGGAGCTGGCTTCATAGATAATTCAAGACTTTATAACCTTGAAGCCAATTATGATCTATCTAATTTATTAAACAATGTTGTTGGACTACAAGCAGGAGGAAACTGGAGGTCATACAGCTTATTCACAGACGGTACTGTTTTCAACGAAGATTTTGATGGTGATGGGATCAGCGAAAGAATCCTAATCAATGAATATGGTGCTTATCTTCAAGCCTCGAAAAAATTGATACATGATAAATTAAAATTATCAGCCTCGCTACGCTTTGATAAAAATCAAAATTTTGATGGACAGATTTCCCCGAGGATTTCCAGTGTCTATTCTTTGGATGATAATAAAAAACACAATCTAAGAGCATCCTTTCAGACTGGCTTTAGAAATCCTTCAACCCAAGGACAATATATCTTCTTCCCTACTTCTTCAATATTGCTAGGTGGTGCTAGAGAAAATGCTGAAAGGTACGGTATCTATGAAGGTGGTGCTTGGTCAGAATCATCTTACTTTGCATCCATCGCACAAGGAAATGAATCAATCAGGCGAACCATATTTCTAGACTTTGTAAAACCAGAGCAACTCAAGTCATTTGAATTTGGATATAAAGGAATGAGCAACAGCAAGCTATTGCTTGATTTCAATGCACATTACAATATCTATAACAATTTCATCTACCAAGACAATGTTGTAAGCAAGGAAGCAACGATACATCAAGGTCAAACCATTCCAGCCGGAACCATATTCAGACCTTACTTCAATGCACCTATTGATGTGCAGAGTTGGGGCTCCTCCATCAGCCTAGATTACAACTTTGTTCAGAACTGGAAGTTTGCAGGAAACATCACATACAACGACTTCACCTTTGATGAATCTCAGTTACCTGAGGGCTTTGAAAATTTCGATCCAGCATTTAATACACCAACGGTACGTTTAAACCTAGGCCTATTTAACAGAAAGATTTTGGATAAACTTTCATTTGGAATCAACTACAGATGGCAGAATGAATTTGAGTGGGTAAGCTCATTTGGTAATGGCACTATTCCTTCATATAGCACAGTAGATGCGCAGGTGAGCTATGAATTGAGACAAGTAAATTCAATCATCAAAATCGGTGCAAATAACTTATTCAAGGATAACTACATCACCAATTATGGAGGACCAACCATAGGTCGCCTTTTGTTTCTTACATGGACTTACAATCAAATGGGCAATTAATAATCAGCTTCAAATTGAAACATAAAAAAAGCCATTTTCTTCATAAGAGAAAATGGCTTTTTTACTTTATTGAAGCGTATGAATTAGACAGATACTGCAGGTCCTTTTGCCGGCACTGTCCAGTTCCAATGATCCGTTGCTGTTCCTAAACGCAATCCATTGATCGTTGACTTGATAAGATCGCCTATCTCGGTATTGTCACCCAACTCCATCACTTGATCTCTGTAACCAATCTTTGAAACTTTGGCAACCACTGCTGCAGTACCAGAACCAAATACTTCTTTTAATTCTCCCTTTCCATGCGCTTCGACTATTTCATCAATGCTAATCAATCGCTGCTCAACTTCATATCCATTGTGCTTAAGAATTTGAATCGCAGTATCTTTTGTTATTCCTTTTAGTATGGTTCCCGTAGTTTTGGGTGTAACGATTTTATCACCGATTACAAAGAAGATATTCATGGTACCTACCTCTTGAATATATTTAAATTCTTTTGCATCCAACCACATGATCTGATCATACCCTTTTTCTATCGCCAATTTAGCTGGGTACAATGAAGCGGCATAATTTCCTGCAGTCTTTGCCTCACCAACGCCACCTTGTGCCGCTCTGATGTAAGTTTCTTCTGCCCACAGACTTACTGGTTTTGGATAGTAAGGACCTACAGGTAAAGTCATGATGATCAACTTATATTTGGCAGAAGGTCTTACGCCCAATGCTTCATCCATGGCAATCATTAATGGCCTTATATACAATGCTGAACCTTCTGATGGTGGTATCCAATCTTTCTCCATATCCACCAATGTATTGATGGCTTCAATGAACATGTCTGCTGGAAACTCCGGCATGCACATTCTCGTTGCAGATGCATTCAGTCTGATGATGTGCTGTTCAGGTCTGAACAACATAGCAACTCCATCTTTTGATTTACTCGCTTTCATTCCTTCGAAAATAGATTGGCCGTAATGCCAAGCTAAATTTCCAGGATGAATGCTCAAAGGAGCCAATGGCTCAATGCGAAAATCTTTCCATGCTCCATCTTCATAGTCAGCAACAAACATATGATCAGAGAACTCTTTACCAAAGGGAAGATTATTAAAATCTATTTGAGGTAAACGCGATTTTTCAACGCGGGAAATAGTTATTTTTGGAGATATCATACAGAATTGATTTTTACCAAAGTTAGATAATTTTGGAAACATATGCGAGAAAGGAAGTAGACTATTTCAATATATTATCTCAAAAAACTGATATTCACAATATATTATTTTAAAAATGATTGAAAACAATACCATTTTCCAAATTCATGAGCTGTCAAAGTTTCGCTCAACAGGAGAAAATTTAAGAAAAATTGGCTTTATTGTCTTCGAGGAACAGTATAAAGAGCAAAGTGAACTGCTTCATAAGATCATTGGAGCTGTAGGCTTAGACTTGGAGAAGGATGTGGCGATTTTTGTCGTAGAGGCGAGTTCAGGGCGGATTGTATTGAATGAACTGAATGCGCATTCGCCATCTGAGCACTTATTTGTATTTGGGTTTTCTAAGTTTCAGGTATCGTTGCAAAGCGACTACCATCCTCTCCATCCATTAATCACAGAAAAATTTGTCATTCATCCTTGCTTTTCATTGACCGAGTTGGTTACTGAAACGGATAAGAAAAAATTGCTCTGGTCATATCTCAAGAAAATATTTAAGTAGTGGAATTAATTTTTGCAACAGGCAATCAAAACAAAGTAAAGGCAGTTCTTGCTATGGTTCCAGCATCCTTAGATCTCACCATCAAGTCGATGGGAGAAATAGGTATCACCGATGACATCCCCGAAACCCAAAACACTTTTTCTGGAAACGCGCTTCAGAAAAGCATGTACTTATATGAGAAATTGAATGTTGATGTTTTCTCCGAAGACTCAGGCTTAGAAATTGAAGCACTCAACAACGAGCCTGGCGTGTATTCTGCCCGCTATGCAGGTGAAGATAAAAACCATGAAGCCAATATGGATTTGGTTCTCAAAAAAATGCAGGGAATCGAAAATAGAAAAGCAAGATTCAGAGCCACAATTTCACTGATCTTAAATGGAAAAGAAAAACGTTTTGAAGGTTTTGTCAATGGAAAAATTGCTCACGAAAGAAAAGGCACTGGAGGTTTCGGATATGATCCAATATTTATTCCTGATGGATTTCTATATAGTTTTGGACAATTACCTAGTGAAGTAAAATATGGTATGAGCCATCGATCACGTGCTCTTGAGAAAATGATAGACTACTTGGTGACACTTCAAACTTAGATAAGCACTGCATCTACAATAAAACACAATCCAAACACCAGACTTGCCATTCCGTTGGTCTTAAAGAAAGCCATATCTACTTTGGATAGATCGTCAAACTTGACCAACTTGTGTTGATAGAAAACCAACACCAAGAAAACCAATGTTCCTGCACCAAAAAGATATCTAAGTTCAACATACTTCATCGCACATAAATAAGCTGCGGTCAACAATGCCGCCACGCAGATAAAATGTACAAATAGAGATAAGGTCAAAGCGCCTTTTGCACCCAGCTTGCTTGGAATAGAATGCAATCCAAGATTTTTATCAACACCTTCATCCTGCAAGGCATAGATAATATCAAATCCCGCAACCCAAGTCAAAACAACCACGCCATACAAAACCGGAATAATAGAAAAAGCTCCTACCACAGCCAAGTAAGCACCAATAGGCGCCAATGCCAATCCTACACCGAGAATAAAGTGGGCCAATGAAGTAAATCGTTTGGCATAAGAATATCCCAACACCACAATCAAGGCTACTGGACTAAGATAAAAGCATATCGGATTGATAAAATAAGTCGTAACAATAAAAAGTAAAACATTTGCGCAAGCGAAAAGCAAAACCTTACCTGCATCCAACTTTCCCGCTGGAATTTCGCGACTAGCAGTTCTAGGATTTTTCGCATCAATTTTCCTATCGGCCCATCTATTGAATGCCATCGCAGCATTACGTGCAAAGACCATGCACAGCACAACAAGACCCAATGCCTTCCACTCGATGGTTCCTTGATCAAGCACTGCGAGAAAGAAACCCACCATTGCAAACGGAAGTGCAAAAATAGTGTGACTGAATTTTACTAGTTTAAAGTAATCCTTCATACTACGAAAGTAACATATTAGCGGTCCTTAAGTTTATTCTCCTTGGCAATACTCACAAAAAAAGCCTACAACTTTGCGTTGCAGGCCCTTTTTAATTCTTATCGTTGCGCTTCTAATTATTGAGCTGCCTCTTCAGGCTTGTTTACTTTTCCTTTGATAGTAAGGTAAGTGTTTGCAGGATCAGTGTTAGCAGTAATAGTTACTCTCTTAGACTGAAGGTTTCCTCCAACTTTTCCTTTTCCTTTTGAATCAAAAGTTACATCGATATCAGCAGTTTCTCCTGGTGCGATTGGGTTTCTTGGCCAGTTAGGAACTGTACATCCACATGATCCTTTTGCATTTGAAATGATCAAAGGCTCTGATCCAGTGTTTGTGAATGTGTACTTGTGATTTACTTTTTCTCCTTCCATAACTTCTCCGAAGTCATATGTTTCTTCAGTAAACTTTAAAGTAGTAAGAGGTCCAGCAGGTACTGCAGGCTCAGTTGAAGTAGCTGCTGCTGCATTGGTTGTAGTAGTTGCTGCTGAAGGCACGCTTCTTAGATCCTCAACTGCTGCTTCAGCAGTATTTACAGCACCATCGTTTTTACATGCTACCAATGACATTGAAGCCAAAACAAAAACTAGGCTTAATAATTTGAAATTTCTCATCTTAGTGATTATATGAATTAAAAAATGTGTTTGCTTTATATATTACAAAAGTATGCCAGATATTACGAAAGTCAAGAATCATAATATCAGTTAACAACCGATTAACAACCTATTTTAAAGGCATTATTCTCTGACATTCCTTATTTTTCGGCTATCCAAGCATCAAATGCTTGCAAATCCTTGGTATTCAGGCACATATCGGCCGTCAACCCTCCTTTACTCGCCGCACATACGCCATAATGTATGTCACGAATACCAGCAATACTGTGTGCATCAGGATTGATACTGATCATAACTCCCTTTTCCATGGCTTTGTTTATATATCGCCAATCCATATCTAATCTATAAGGATTGGCATTCATCTCAATAACCACATTATTTGCCGCGCAAGCATCAATCACCTTTGCAAAATCAACAGGATAACCTTTTCGCGACAACAATAACCGTCCAGTTGGATGTCCTAGTATCCGAGTGTATGGATTTTCGATGGCCTTGATCAATCTAGTAGTGGCTTTTTCTACGTCCATTTTTAATACCGAATGGACCGAAGCCACAATTACATCCAACTTTCCTAAAATTTCATCTGGGTAATCAAGATCACCATTGAATAAAATGTCAGATTCAATTCCGCTATAAATACGTATTCCACTTATTTTGTTCAGCTCTGCAATTTCCTCTAATTGATCCAACAAGCGATCTTCCTTCAGACCATTGGCATAAAAAGCGGATTGAGAATGATCGGTTATGACCAGATATTCATACCCAAGTTTTTCCGTTTCTTGCGCCATTTCTGCTAGCGTATTGACACCATCACTATAGGTGCTGTGATTGTGCACCACCCCTTTTATATCTTCATCCGTCACTATGAGACTTTCGTCAAATGGGCGGCCGCTCAACCAATCAATGTTCTCTTTTTCACGGAGAAAAGCTGGATGAAAATCCAATTCCAATTTCTCATAAATATCTTCCTCACTTTCTCCTTCAATGCCCTCCAATTCAAAATGGTCTAAATACTTTTCATCGCTGCTCGTCTCTAATAATACTTGCCAAAAACTCTCTTCTTCTGCCTCGATAAAAAAGACTGGAAAGCCTTCGTATTCGTATTCATCCTCTTCATTTTTGTATTGCTCAAACACGTCAGGGTCAATGGTGCTCAATATCTCAATCTGATTCACAATTTGACAACGACGGGCGATTTCACCTGTCAATTCAACCAATTCATTGGGAAAGTCCTCCTGTAATTGTTCTACAAGTTGTCTGGCAGGCTGCTCCAAGGTTGCGTAGTGAAACTTGTCTCTTGAGCTAAGATGATATTCAATCTGCTCTTTGATCGAAGCTTGCGTTTTCTGCCCAAAACCTTTTAAGTCAACCAATCTATTTTCATTGCACGCATATAACAGTTCACCTGGAGATTCAATTTCAAGTTCCTTCCAAAGCTTGTCCACTTTCTTAGGACCGAGACCTTTGATCATCAGCATTTCCACGATTCCAGGAGGTGTCAGATCGAGATATTCTTGCAGCATGGCCATTTCTCCAGTGCTTACCAGTTCCATTATTTTCGATTGGATGGCCTTTCCTATACCAGGAAGAGCGGCTATCTCTTCTTCAGACATTTGTGACAATGGATCAGGAAATTTCCTTAAGGAATTGTAGGCACTGCTGTAAGACCTGATTTTAAAGGAATTTTCTCCATTTAATTCCATCAATTTTGCCAATAGATTAAACTTTCGTGCTATGTCTTTATTATTCATTTGATACTTGGTAAATCACTTATATGTTATAAATTTGTAATATTAACGTAAAATTAGTTTAGCTATGAAAAATTTCTTATTCATTTTCTCAATTCTCTTTCTTTATTCTTGTGGAGGAACAGGATCTAATGCTCCTGCTGTAGGTACTCCATCCACCAATGCAGACCTAGCAGGCTTTACTGAAGTAGCTATGCAAGGCTCAGATGCGGTTTATAATGAAAAGAAAAACGGAGCTGGTGGAATGTCAGAATCAGGATATACGCTCAATGGGAAAAAGAACGGTCCTTGGATCAAATACCATGAAGACAATGGAAGAATCATGACCATGGAATCATGGGTTGATGGTCAATTAAATGGACCTACATTAAATTTCAACAATAGAGGTCAGATAGAATCTAAGTCAGAATACAAAGGAGGACAATTTGATGGAGTCGTAGAAACATACAAGTTTGGAAGAACGGAAAAATCTACTCCATATGTGAACGGAAAAATTCAAGGAATGTACCAAGAATACAACCAAAAAGGCAAGCTTTTAAAAGAAGTAGAATTTAATAACGGTGTGCAAGATGGTACAATGAAATACTATGATGATGAAGGCAATATCACGGTAGAATACATCTACAAAAATGGTGAAAAAGTCTCAGGAGGAATCATCCAAAAATAAGCACCTTACTTAATAAGAAAAAGCAGCATTTGAATATATTCAGATGCTGCTTTTTTTATACCCCTTATTGGACTTGATCATAGCCTCTACATGTGTTAAAATTCAGCTATAATATTAATATGCAGGCTACTACATATTAAAAATATATCTATATTTGTTTATACTAAGAAACTACACAATGAACGAATTAAGGATCACTCACCCAGAGGTAAAAGCCCTATTATCTGACCTCAATAATTACTCTAGAGCAAGCGTAAGCTTTAGTAAGAAAAGTCAGAGTCTTGAGATTTTGCAGAACCTGGTTTTGGAAGGACTAAAAAAGGGAAAGAGAATTGGAATTGTATCTAGCGATGCAACAGCCAGACAAAATATCGAAACAGATTTAAGCAATATTGGATTTCTAAATCTAGTAATGAATCTCTGCAAGAATGATGGCATCCTATATGCCGAAGATTTAAACTTCACACGAATCCTTAGAGACCACGTGACCAAGTCTGTCGACCTAAACTATTTACACCATATAAAAGGATTGACCAACAATCATCTATCTTCCCTACTCCACGCATATGAATCTATGGATATGGAAGTCATAGAAGATTTAACATGGCAAGCATTGGTCGATTACAAAGCACTACTTGAAAGAGAATGCTGGACTACCGTACTCGACAAAGAAGTCGACGACATGAAATTCAGCTGGAATCTGGACGAACTGATGGAATTGAGAAAAGATTTGCAGTACAAGGTTCAGAATTTCAGAATGCATTACACCAGTCTAAAAGAAGTAGATCCTTTTACACCTTCATTTTATCAAGGAGTGAAGGAAGAAACTGAAATCGATGAGCGCATTACCTATTGCTATGACTTAATCGATAGCTTAAAAGGCATTCAACACAAGATTAAGGATCTTGCAGAGAGAGAACGAACAATGGCATTGGCTGATTCTTCGGTTACATTCAACCAGGTGAAGCAGGCATGCAACGAGTTATTTAAACTTAAATCACTGGTGATCTACTTAGAAGCAAAACAAAAAGTAAATCCATTAAAGACAGGATTGCTCGGCTTTGAAAAAGATCCTCTTGAAAAAGAATTACTTCTGTTGAAGGAATCAATCAAAGAACAGATTGAGATCATCAAAAACAATACTGAAATCAATACACTCAATATGTCCAATTACCAGTCCATAGATATCGCTGGTATCAAAAATCAGTTGGAAGATATTTTTGTATTTGATATGCAAGATGAAGAGTCATTGGTTTTCAACATAGACGATCAAATTGATGAAATAAAGAATTTATACTTTGGTATAAACAGCAAAGAGTGGTTGAATAAATCATACCACATCAGCAAAAAACATCATGACCATGTCATCAATGACATCAACAAAACCATCGTTGATATTCAACGTGCGGTAAACTTCATTGTAAACAACAATGATTACATCATGTGGTCAATCGATGCAACAACACAGAGCGAAACAGCCCATGCTCTACAAGAGGTGATCAATCCATTGATGCAGACGGATTCAGAAGAATGGTGCGATATTTTTGAGAACTGGTATTTGATGAAAATCTTAAATCAAAACTTCAGCCATCAATTTGTTGAAGCCTTTGATTATGAATCATTTGTGAATCAACTTAAAGATGAGCAAAAGATCGAAATGGAATACATTCAAAACTATTGGAGACAGCAAAAAATCTGGGCCAATACTACTTTTGAAGAAGATCAGACAAACATCAGAAGAATGTTGCATAGTCAGATCAACAGAATCAATGGAGACATCGCATTATCAAGTTGGGGTAAATTAATTTCTACCTACTTCCCTATTACTATCATCGATGAGAAGAAGATTGTAAATAACATGGAACTATTGAATACATGGGATTACATTTTTGTTGTAGATGGAACAGACCTCATTAAAAAAATAGGCGATGCCAAAATCGGAATGGGAAAGAAATTAATCGCCATTCAATCGATCTCCAATCATGCTTATAAGCAAACAGACTTCACCGTAAATTCAGAAGGATTTTATTTTTCCAATGCACCTTCTGACAGCACACTTGAAAACTCAAGAGTATTTAGTAAAGAGTTATTAAAGTATGGATTGCCTACCAAAGTATACCAAAACGCTTCAAACATTTATCTGTCATTTTGGACCGCTTCCAAAAATGGACTGTTTGAGCGTATCGTAGGTGATGTAAAAGAAGTACACCTTGGAGACAACCCAACGGAGATGCTTCAAGACATTTTTGTACAGAACAAGAAGATTCACTTCTTGATTCAAGATGGATTGATCAATCTTCAAAATGAACACAAACTCAATCAGATAGAATACATAGAATTGATGAAAATGAATGGCATCGAATTTAGAAACTTGTGGACCAAGGATTATTACCTGATCGGGAAAGATTTGATTTCTTCATTGTTGGCAGATCTCGCAACTACTAAAAAAGAAGTCGAAGCACCTTCT
>CALFDU010000030.1 GCA_937950315.1 uncultured Saprospiraceae bacterium
AAGCGGGTTTGCAACACAACAGTTTGTAAAAATGTCTCGCTAAAAGGCCTGAAATACGGGCTTTCTGATTTTTTTTGATAAAAAATAGCTTTTGGAGTAAGCGTTTCCTGAGCATGGGTGCATTATATTAGTAAAAAATGCAAACTATGCGATTATCTAAAATATTCTTGATTTCTCTGGCAGTCCTAACCATGTTTTCATGCCGCAAGGATTCAAGCTCCGACCCGATACTTATTGATAACATGATGCCTATTGATGTATTGAATAGTTACACAATAGATGTACAAGGATTTGTGACTACACCAGATGGTATTCCTATTCAGGATGCGTTGATTCAAGTTGAAAACCAGCAAGTAACAACCACCGAAGCTGGTACTTTTTATCTAGAAAAATTAATTGCTCCGGAAACAGGACTTTATCTGCTAGCAGATGCAGACGGATTTTTCAAAGGGGGATCCACTGTGTATTCCCACTCCAATAATATCTATACGGTCAATATTGTACTGACACCTTATGATCAATTGATTTCTTTTGATTCAAGCGAAGGCATTGATATGACCAATCCGGATGGTACCAAATTAAATATACAAGGAAACAGCATTGTAGATGCCAATGGATTACCGTATGATGGTCCTGTAGAGGCGTACATGAACTGGATTGACCCAACGGCTGATAATATGCCGGCTTTGAGTCCTGGTCCTCTGGTAGGAATCCAAGGAGATGAAATCAGAGCTTTGAGATCTTATGGAATGATCGGTGTGGAGATGTTTGGACCAAGTGGTCAAGAATTAAATATCAATGAGTCTATCGGAGCTGAAATAAGTTTTCCTGTACCCAATGACATTCTAGCCAGTGCTCCGACTGAAATAGACCTTTGGCATTTTGATGAAGCGCTAGGACTTTGGGAGCTTGAGGGAGTAGCAACATTGACCAATGGTAGTTATGAAGCGAGTGTTCCTCACTTTAGCTGGTGGAACTGTGATATTCCTTTCGACTTTACTTTCGTATGTTTCAATCTGGTTGATGATTTAGGTCGTCCATTAGGAAATCTTAATTTGAATATTTCAACGGGTGATTTTGGAACAGCAAATGCTTGGGTAGATCAGACTGGAATGTATTGCAACTTGGTTCCATTGGGTGAAGATTTGAATGTATCTGTTGAAACATATTGCGGAGATGTGTTGGTTTCCGAAATTTTTCCTCCAGTGTCAAATGGAGACGAGATTACCATTACAGTCTCTCTGGGATCAAGTGAAAGCAGCAACCTGAATGTCTCAGGTAATATCACTTGTGGAGCTGCTGGCGCAGTGACCAATGGTTTTGTTCTTATGAGTGTAGGAAATCAAACCTATGTGGACTATGTTGATCAGGATGGAAATTATAGTATTGATTTTGTGAGTTGTTCTGTTCCAGGTGCCACGGCAACATTGACAGCTTTTGATCTTGATGGATTGACCAATGGTGCTGTAGTAGTAGATATTCTTGACGATAATATTGTTCAAAATATTGACGGTTGCAACGATAATCTAGGTGAACAAACGATGATCGTAACATCGACAGGCAATGCAGATGTATTTATGCTGTGTGAAGCAAATGTTACTACAGCAGAAATAACCATCATCGCCAAGAATCCAATGGATGCGGGCAGCTATGTAATATTAGGAGTAGATGGTTTTGGAATGGGTAGTCATACAGGAAATGTATTTTCAACTATACAAAGTTTGAGTTCTTTTGAAGCCGAGCAAGGCTTGGTAAATATTGAAATTACAAGTTATTCAGATGTGCCAGGAGAAAAGATTGCAGGAACATTTGAATTCATGGACGTAACAGCAACATTTATAGCAGTAGTACAATAGCGCTTTTTTAAGCCCCCAGATGTCAGAAATAAACATACATACTATTAAGTCTTGCATTGCAGGTGATAGGAAAAGCCAAAAGACGTTTTTCCTAGCCTACAATAAGAAGCTCTATGCAGTGGCCCTAAAGTACATGGGCAATGTCAGCGAAGCAGAAGAAGTGCTGCAAGATAGTTGGATGAATATTTTCAATAGCCTTGAAAAGTACAACGACGAAGGAAAGCTAGAAGGATGGTTGAAAACAATTGTCATCAGAACGGCTTGGAAGCAAACAAGGAAAAGAAAGTATCACAGCGAACTTGACCACGCATCGGACATGATCAGTTATTCTGGAAATTCTCCTGCGATAGATAAGATTACTTGTGAGGAAGTTTTAAAATTATTGGAACATGTTCCAGTGGCGTCACAGCAGGTTTTTAAAATGTTTGTGATTGACCAATATAGTCATGCCGAAATATCTGAGATACTAGGCATCAATAATGCAACTTCAAGATCACATCTTGCCAAAGCAAGAAAGTTGCTGAAAGAAAAATTTGAATTATTAAACAAAGTACATAATGGACTTAGAGCGATTTGAAAATAGCATAAACGATAAGTTTAAAAACTTTGAGCCGGAGATTGATGACAACATGATCTGGGATGCAATAGAAGGAGGACTTCCTTCTAAGGAAGAGAAAAGGAAGAAGCCGTTTTGGCTCTTTGGACTTTTCTTGTTGCCAGCAGCGTACTACTTGTTTGTGTATAATGGAGCTGATCAGATGAATACAATGGTCAGTGAAGTAAGCACAAATGTTCAGAACGAAAGAGTAGAAACGAAGCAACAGACTGCTGATACAAAAACGATAAACATACCGTCAGACGAAAAGGATTTGGGTGAAGCGAATCCACATTTGACGAAAGTAGAAAAAGAAATAACGACAGACAAAGTAACGAAAACGAATGCGAATTTGACGGAAGTGAACACAGTAT
>CALFDU010000031.1 GCA_937950315.1 uncultured Saprospiraceae bacterium
GAAGAAGAATAATAAGCCTTAAAGCACACTTCAAGGGCTTTTCCTAAAGCCGCCATTCTACCAGTACAGCGTTATACGATTATTATATTTAACTTTATTGCACCTGAAGAAGATGCAGTAATATGGATGGAATGAGCCTCAGATTGTTGGTATTGTTATTAATTATCCCCTCATGGGCGATGGGTAATAATATTACTATTCTTTCTGATACGGATCCACCTGAAATTACTACCTTACCCACGGATCTTACGCTCCCATGTGGGGTCCCATACCAACAACAGTTTGACACATGGATCAACAACCATGGTGGGCTTGCCGTGTCAGATGCCGGCACCGTAGATTTTTTCAATACTTTTCAGGAAGACCTAGATGAGGCCATACTCAATTCTTCAGATACACTCTGTGGCTCTACTGCATTCATTCCGATTGGTTTTTATGCTGTTGACGATTGTAATAATGTCAGTGATACAGCTTACGCAAATTTTATTATTGAGGATACTGCACAACCGTTGATTGTTACTGGAGCAACAGCACTTACCATACAATGCAATGAAGATGTACTCGATAGCCTTCAACTTTGGCTTGATGATATCGGCGGGGCAGTTGCAAATGAAGTGTGCGAAGGCGATTTTACCTGGAACAATTACATCTGGAATGACAACCTAGGAAACTCTGGATTTGCCAATGTTGGAGACACTACCAATATTGAGATCATTCGAGGTGAATGTGATTGGTCTGTAGATGTAACATTCTTCGTTTTAGATGATTGTGGAAATGCAAATGCTACTACAAGCAAGTTTACTCTCATCGACACAGTCCCTCCACTCATTCAAAATTTCTTAACTGATACCATCATCGCTTGTGTTGATAGTATTCCTACTCTGATACCCAACTTTCTGGATCAATGCGATGGTCCATTAAATCCAATAATTAATATTGAATCAACGCAAGGTGAAGATCCTACAGAATGTGGTTTTTACAATTACTCTGTGATCAGTACTTACCAGGCCTCCGACATTTGTGGAAACGAAACCAGTGCAGAACAAGTCATTCAAGTAGTCGATACGCTTGCACCAATTATTGTTGCAAATCAAGAAATAATTATTGATTGTTCTGCTGATTTAAACGAAGTCGAAAATTTCATTGATTCCATCATAGATTGTGCTCCGGTTCAAACCTTATTTTCAGATAGCATCATCCTCGACTCAGCTTGCAACACCCAATTTATTCGAAGATGGAATTTTGAAGATGTATGTGGTAATGTTTCAAGATTTACGCAAGATATAACCGTGATTGATCAAGATGGTCCTTTTATAATAGGACAAATACCATCGCTAGAACTTGATTGCAACCAAACAGGCATAGTAGAAAATGAATTAAATGCCTACCTCTCAACGCTTTCCGATCTTCAAGTTGATGACAATTGCGGAGCAGCAAATACATTTATAAACAATGCCGCCGATCCAGAAAAGATTGTGTTTGAATTTCAATATACTCCACAACTAATCTGCGATGAAAGTACTGTATTGCAGCAAGAAAGTGTACCGATTTCACTTGTTGATGAATGCGGTAATTTTGAGCAGGCGTTAAGTTCAATTAGAATTGTCGACACCATCCCCCCTGTAATATTAGATTGCGAGAATGAGATTAACTTTCAATTGGAAGATGGCAATTGTGAAATTGAAATTCCACTTGCAGAATTCAATTTCGACATGCAGTGCGATTTACTGGAATCGGTGTATTATTTTGATAGAGAAATCAGACTTGATAGTTTTAATGCAGAAAGTGAAATCATAAATTTCAGTTGGGATTTTACACCAGCTGATTCCGCACTTGTTTTAGACGGAGCCAAAATTGAATTGTCAACACAAGGCATCTTAAATGATGACTTAGGCATTGATTTGAACATTATTGATGAAGAAGGCAATACCGTTGTAGAATATTCAGAACCATTAAGTTTTTGTGACCAACAAACTCTAGAATTTGCAATTCCTTCAGACATCGCCAAAACTTGGGTAGACAAAGGAAATATTTATTTAGATCTAGATTATCTCATCCAAGAATTTTTTGAATGTACTGAAGAAGTACAGATAGGGTTAAAGATTGTCATTCCTACATTGGTAATCAATCCAACAAAATACTTTTATACCTTAGACTCTGAAGTTGAACGCTCATTCTCAATGGGTGATTCCATCATATTGTCATCAGGCATTCATGAAATTAGTTATGTCATCGAAGATTGTGCCGGACTCCGCGACACCTGCACGCAGACTGTTGCAATTCAGGACCTAGAAATACCAGCGTTAATTTGTCCCCCTGATCTCAATATCGTCCTTCCTGATAATGAATGCGAAATCAATTTTTTTCTGAACCCAGATTTTGAATTTATTGAAAACTGCACTAGTGAACCCAATATTGTAGTGAGCTTACCTGAGATCGATGATCGTTTCTTAAATTTCACAGAACAGGATAACGGTGAAATAATTGCGGACAACATTCAAGTCAACTTTGAAAACATCAACTTAGAAAATATCATAATCAATCCTGTACTTATTGTAGAAATTTTAGCTAACACAAGTGATGAAAATGGCATCTTCTCAATACGGGATGAAACTGGAGGAAATTTAGGAGTTACACCACAGAATGAATCTACTTGCTTAGAACCGCAATCGATTGTCATCGACTTAACCATAGACCAACTGGAGAATTGGAATGAAGATGGAAGTATTGATTTTAATTTCATAACCATTGATGCCAACAATGGAGGAATCATGCCTTGCAGTCCAGATGACTTCAATGGACAGATAGACATGTCCAGCTTCTTAACAGCAACTTTGGCTTTCAGAGAAATAACACCAGAAATTATTGTCACCAACACCATCAATGATACTCTAGATATCAATGACGGAGAAATTTTGTTTACCCAAGGATTGTACAATATTGAATTAGCGACTTCAGATAGTTTTGGAAATATTTCTTCTTGTAGTTATCAGATATCGGTGGAAGATATATCAACACCTAATTTAGCATGTGAAGATGAAGAGATAGTAATAGATATATTGGATCACAGTATTGATCCAGATGGATCATTTGTAGACTTCCCAATCACTGACAATTGCGACTCTTTGGTGGTTGATATTGAAATTACGAGTATCGATTGCAATGACATTGGCTCTTCAATTTTGGCCAATCTAATTGCTACTGATGAGACTGGGAATACATCTGAATGTTTCTTCAACTTCAATATTGTTGGAAGACCATTGCAACCTAGTTTTAGTTCTTCACTGTGTGGTGGAGATACCTTAAGTCTCATGAACAATGTGACAGGTGCAGGACCGCTGAGCTATGATTGGTCGGGACCTAATGGTTTTTCTTCTGAAGAAGCCAACCCGCAAATTGTCAATGTAGGTTCTCAAGAATCTGGAACCTACTCCGTGGAAGTAACCACACTTGAAGGATGTGTTTTTGCAGGTTTTGTAGATGTAATAATAGATGCACTTGATATTCCAGAAATTGAAAGCGACAACAACATTGTGTGTGAAGGAGACGAACTAACATTGACTTCTAGTTCATTTAGTGACGAGGTACTCTATATTTGGTATGAAGGCATTGCTCCTAATGGGAATATTATTGGCACAACAACCCTTCCGATGATTGTACTCAATCCAAGCATTGGATTTCACGATTACTATTGTATCGTTGATGGAAACGGTTGCCAATCCGAACCTTCCAACAATTACCAAGTCGAAGTTATTGAACATCCTACAGCTTTGGTTTCTGAGAACTTCATTACTGTCTGTGAAGGTGAACCATTTTCATTATCTACTGACAACACCAATCCTACACTCGAGTATACATGGACAGGACCCAATGGCTATACTAGCAATGAAGCGAATCCTGAAGAAATAGAAAATGCAAGTACCGAACAACAAGGTACTTATCAACTTGTGGTCGATGACAGAGGATGTTTATCAAGTCCTGCAAGTCTTGAAGTCATCATCTTCTCTACTCCGGATAAACCCATCATTGTAGGAGAAAATGTTTTGTGTGAAGGATCAGATTTTAGTCTTACTGTCAGCAACATCACTTCCGCCGATAGATACACTTGGTTCCAAAATGGAATGTTCTACAATACCACCAACACCAATTCCTTAATCATACTTTCTGCCCAAGAAGATATATCAGGAGATTGGACTGTCATCGTCGAAGACGACAATTGCACTAGTGAATCATCAGATATATTCATTGTAAATATAGAAACCCAAATCACTATCGGCGCCAACAACAATGGGCCAATCTGTGAAGGTGGAATCGTCACCTTGATGGCAAGCTTCATTCCTGATGCGCAATATGTATGGACTACACCAGACGATCAAGAATTTTTTGGGAGAGTCGTTGATGTACCAGCGGTAAGTGGCATATATGCTGTGGACGTAACCACCGCTGTCGGATGCGAAGGAAGTGCCAATACCATTGTAGAGATCATTCAAGTTCCAGAAATCACTGCCTTATCCAACAGCTCATTGAACTGCATGGAAGTAGGAGATGAAATCACTTTTTCTCCATCAATATTTCCGCCAGGCAATTACATCTATCAATGGTTTGGCGCCAATAATTTTAGTTCAGATGAAGTGAATCCGACAGCCATTTATCAAGGCAATATTAGTAATGGAATTTACTCTCTTCAGATACGAAATGGAAATTGTCTTTCTGAACTTAGCATTACAGAAGTAAACTCAACCCTCACTCCACCCCAACCAGAAATTTCTCAAGATGGCGCTTCTTGTTTGGGTGATGCCATCAACATCTTGGCTTCCAATGTAGGCGCTGATGTTCAAGAATATATATGGGACACACCAATCGGTCAGATCATCACGCAAGAACCAGCCTTGAGTATTTCACCTTCAAG
>CALFDU010000032.1 GCA_937950315.1 uncultured Saprospiraceae bacterium
GAAGCATTCATATTCTGACATATCCCTTTTTTAAAGCGATAGTCAAAATATAATTCATCATCAATAATCTCAGCATCAAAGTAATAGTTACTTACTTCTTCTAATGTATCAGCTATTTCGCATAAGCTCAGATCATGGGTAGCGATAATACCAGTTGCATCAGAGGCAACTAGTTTTTCAACAAACTTCTTGGACCCAATCGCTTTGTCCGTACTGTTTGTTCCTTTTAGTATTTCATCTAACACTATGAAATATCTATCCTTTTCAATTGCATCTACAATAAACTTAAGCCTGGTTAATTCAGCGAAAAAATAGGAAGAATCATCAGTAAGTGAATCCGAGGTCCGCATACTGGTAATCAACTTTACAGGATCGTAGGTGCTTGACTCAGCACAGACAGGCATACCAATATTTGCCATAACAATATGAAGTGATATCGTTCTCAAGAAAGTACTCTTACCAGCCATATTCGCTCCAGTCACAATGAAAAACTCTTGGTTCTTAATCGCAACATCACTGTCTACCCTCTTTCCAGGATCTAGCAATGGATGACCTAGTTTATTTATTCTACTTAACCCAGAGTCTTCTTGCACATCAGGATAACAGTAGTCTGGATGGTTAAATGCAAAATTCCCAAATGAATTATATGCATCAAAAAAGCTCACCACTTGAAACCAATCATCAACCTTTCCAGCATACTCACTTATCCACCTTTCTACCTTTTCACTTTGCACCATATCATACAGAAAAAAACCATTCATAAAGATCGCTACCAATAAATTGTTTCGATTGTCAAGGGCATCTAAATTCTTTGATAATATTCTAAATATTTCCGAAGCCTTCTTATCACTTGATTCAATTTGTTTCTGTTTTTTAAGCAAAAGATCAGATACAAACGTTTCATTTTCAATTTCTGCGAGTAAGGTGGAGTACTGCCTAAAAGTATATTTCAATTTATCTGAATCACTTGATAACTGATTGATCTTTTTGAGATATACGCCAGTTATCAATAAACCGATTACCAACCATCCTCCTACAAAGGAATCATCTACCATTCCCATTATTGCCAAGCCTATCAGAATTATTGACAATACTGAAAAGAGTTTGGGTAACCAAGTCATGATGGAAGGCAAAAAGGATTTGTAACTACTTAGCCAATCAATGATTTCTAAAGCAGGCGTTTCAACTTTAACCAAAGAGGCAACACCATAAAACTTTTGACGCCAGATTGCCTTTTTCGACAGCTCTTTAATACTCGCTTGGCGTTGTGAAATTTCATGAATATCGTTGGCTTTTAAGGCGTCAGCAAGGTGTTCAGATCCTTCTAACGTTCCAGTACGATTCATGTATTGATAAAAACTTCCTTTGCCAAACAAATCAATATCATAACTATAGAAATGATTGGGCTCTTGAAAATTTTCACCTGTCTCTCTTTCGTAAAAATCTCTTTTAGCAATCCTCAATTCCTCTTCGTTCAAAGCAACCAATACTTCAGTTAATTCTTTCTCTCTTTGCAAACTGTTGAACTTCTTTACCAAAAAAAAGAAAACGCCAACTCCTAAAACCAATGCAAGTATGATCAGATTTGACTGCTCATAAACCAAGTATATAGCCAAACCAGTAAGTAGAACCACAATCAGCCTTAGAATACTCACTTGCATCAAAGAACGCTTTAGTGAGATTACTTTCTTATTGTGTTCTTGTAGTTGATTTTTATAAAATGAAGTGGGTTGATCCATGTGTATTTTTTCCAATGCTAAAGAAACAACATTCTAAGTTACTCCTAATCTAAATATAACAGATTGATTTGTTGTAAATAAAAAAGAGCAATGAGGGGGCCTCATTGCTCTTTTTTACTCGCCTTTATTAAAGCTTAGCTTTTTGTCTTAATGCTGCATCCAACTGCTTTCGTCATGTTTGGATTTGGCTTTTCTCCTTTTTCCATTGCATAAATAGCGTCAGCAACATAAGTTTCCTCTACTTTTGATGCATCTCTCGCACTGTCATCTATCGCTCCGATATACTGAACAACCAATTCTTTATCTAGCACAAAAACATGTGGAGTCTTAGTTGCTCCATACTTAGGATAAATTTTTTGCCCATCATCAAACAAGTATGCAAAAGGGAATTCTTTTTCATCTGCTCTTACTTTCATCGCTTCGAAACTATCTTTAGGTTGAGCAGCAGGATCATTTGGGTTGATTGCTACCACAGGGTAACCCATAGGAGCAAATTTATTGTGAAGCTCAATCAATCTGTCTTCATACATTACTGCATATGGACAATGATTACAGGTAAAGGTTACAATAAAACCTTTTGCTTCAGCATAGTCTGAAAGTGAAACCATATCTCCATTCACATTCATCAATTCAAAATCAGATGCTTTGTCACCTACATGGTATCCATCATGCAATACAGTAAAGGCTGATGCCGAAAACACAGCCACAAAAAGAAATAGTACTAAATTTTTCATATTATTATTTAATTTAAAATTTATTCATAAGGCCTAAAAATGAAGACCGCTGTTATTTTAATCTCTTACAATCATTATGGAATGAAGCTGACAATTTCTTCTGTACTATGAAAGTCCCTTTCTAAAAAGATTCGGCCTTCTTGATTGTATATAACCGTAATTGGAATCGCTCCACTCCATTCAGGATCAACCTTATCAATCCAATCATTGTACTTTCCATCTTTCAAATAAATAACATCTGATTTGATCTCTTCTCGATTTAAAAAAGGAATCAACTTGGATTCTACCTGAGTTGGAAAATCAAGACTAACTAATATCACTTTAATTGGATTTCCTCGCTGATCTTCTGAAGGAATTTCTGCAAAATATGGTAGTTCTTTTACACAAGGGCCACACCATGTAGCCCAAAAATTAATCACATAAGTTGTGTCTGATTTGAATTCAAATATATACGCCATCTCATCGAAGGTCTCATAGCTTGTTAAATTCTCATTGGTCCACATTTGCGCAAAGCAAACATGAGCCAACATTGAAAATATTAACACAAATCCAAATTTAGAAATACTACTCATAGCTAATTAAAACACAAAATTATGCCATTTTGTTATTAGAAATCCAGTAGAATTCAAGTATTAACCAAAAATTAATTCAATTTATACGCAAAGCCCAATTTCTCCAATTCTACGATCAATTCTGTACTAATTTCAATATTATGATCTTTGGCACTTAGATTTAAGTGTGTATCCTCATCATCAACAATATTAAATTTCAAGATCTGCTCTCCCATGTGCTCCTTAAACAGAGTATCCAGTATCCCTAAATTAACTTCGGTTACTGCGTCGATTGGCACTCTTAGAGTTAAAGACTTTGCCTTATTATTGGATACTGTGGCCAATAACTTAATGTCGTTGATATTGAAAAAGTATCTATCAGAATTACGGTTCTTACGATACCGTCCTTCTAAATAAATCACTTGTCCCGATTGGATGATGTCTCCCCACTTGGAACAATTTTCTCGATAAAGCCCTGCATCAAAGGACCCAGAATAATCCTGCATAGTAAATCGTACATAAGGTGTATTGTTTGTCCTTGAGACTCCTCTAAACACCTCTGTTACCATTCCAGCCAACTGATACAAATGGTTGTCTTCCTCTCTTACATTTTCCAATTTGCAATTGACAAAATGAGCCATCTCTAGCTTGTACTGATCTAGTGGGTGACCACTCAAGTAAATGCCTGTTACTTCTTTCTCTTTTTCCAACTTCATCACATAATCCCATTCCCTCCCTTTTTCAATCGTCGGCGTAACCAATAATTGATCACTCATATCTCCAAATAAAGAGTTTTGGCTCTGTGATTGTTCGTGTTGGTAATTGGTTCCAAATTTCACAGCGTGCTCAATCAAGGAATTGAACTTTTCATACGGTAAGAAATATTGAGATCTGCTCAAACCAAAACTATCCAATGCCCCACTCGATGCCATACTCTCAAAAACCCGTTTATTCAAACTCCTTAAATTTGCTGATTTTGTTACATCGTAGATTGAGGTAAAGTGACCTTTCTCTCTTGCAGCAAGTAATTCTTCTACTGGTCCATCTCCCACTCCTTTCAATGCCGCGAGGCCAAATCGAATCTGCCCCTTCGCATTTACATTAAACTTACCGATGCTTTCATTAATATCTGGCCCCAAAACTTCTATCTCCATACGTTTACACTCACGCAGGTAAAAATTCAAAGAAGTTACATTGCTCATATTGTGGTTTAAATGAGCCGCCATAAATTCCCTTGGATAATTTGCTTTTAAGTAGGCAGTCTGGAAAGCGATAAACGCGTAACAGGTCGAGTGAGATTTGTTAAATGCATAAGCTGCAAATTTTTCCCAGTCAGTCCAGATCTTCATGACTGTCTTTTCATCATAGTCATTCTTAAAGCAACCTTCTTTAAACTTTGGAAGCATCTTGTCGATCAGGTCCTTCTTTTTCTTACCCATTGCCTTACGTAACATATCCGCCTCACCTTTGCTAAAACCTGCCAACTTTTGTGAAAGCAACATCACTTGCTCTTGGTAAACGGTAATACCATATGTCTCCTCCAAGTATTCTTTCATGGCAGGCAGATCGTATGTGATCGGTGCCTTTCCATGTTTCCTTTTAATAAAGTCTGGAATGTAATCCATCGGACCTGGACGATACAATGCGTTCATCGCAATCAGATCTTCAAATTTATTGGGTTTCAATAATTTTAAGTTCTTTTGCATCCCAGGGGATTCATATTGGAAAATAGCAATTGTCTCCCCCTTTTGAAAAAGCTCATAGGTTTTCTTGTCTTCAAGATCTACATCTTCAATATCAACATCAATTCCTTGACCTTCCTTTATCAAGCTCACAGCATCCTTGATGATCGTCAGGGTTTTCAAACCCAAGAAATCCATCTTCAACAATCCTGCCTTTTCTACAACACTGTTATCAAACTGACTCACCAAAAAGTCAGAATCTTTGGCTACTGTAACCGGCACGTAATTCTTTATATCATCTGGTGTGATAATTACACCACAGGCATGTATACCAGTATTTCTCACAGATCCCTCAAGCTTCCTTGCCAATCTTATCAACTCTCCAGTTTGAGATTTTTCTTTGGCCATGGCTCTAAACTTATACGCCAAATCTCTTTCATCGGAATTCATCGCTTCTTTTGCCGCCGGTGTAAGATCATCTCCTGCCAACAATTTGTTCAATGATAATTTACTGGTTGGGAAAGCTTTGGAAACTTTATCAACTTCGCCATAAGGAATATCCATTACTCTACCTACATCTCTGATGGACATTTTTGCAGCCATTGTACCGTAGGTGATAATCTGAGCGACCTGATTCTTACCATATTTTTCGATAACATAGTCAATAACTTTAGACCTTCCTTCATCATCAAAATCAATATCAATATCCGGCATTGATACACGCTCAGGATTCAAGAAACGCTCAAAAAGTAAATCATACTTTATCGGATCAATATTGGTAATCCACAAGCAGTATGCAACCACCGATCCGGCAGCCGATCCCCTCCCGGGACCCACCGACACTCCCATCTTTCTTGCTGTACTAGTAAAGTCTTGGGTAATCAAAAAGTAACCAGGATAACCAGAGTCAATAATTACTTTCAACTCAAAGTTCAATCTTGTTTCGATTTCAGCAGTTATGGAGCCATACCGTTTTTTTGCCCCTTCAAATGTTAGGTGCCTTAAATATTCTCCTTGATTTTTAAATCCTTTGGGCAATGGGAAAGCAGGCAGAATGATATCACTTGACAAATCAAGCATATCTATTTTATCATAAATCTCCATCGTATTGTCGATGGCCTCAGGTATATCATGAAACACCTGATTCATTTCAGCTTGCGTTTTAAAGTAAAAGTCGGAGCTTGGAAATTTGAATCGTTTCTCCTCTTGAAGAATAGATCCAGTATTGATACAAAGCAATGCATCGTGTGGTTTCCAATCCTCCTCCTCAACATAGTGGGCATCATTGGTCGCAATTACTTTGATGTTATATTTCTTGGCAAATCCTAAAAGAACTTGATTGACATCTTCCTGGCTCATTCCAGTATCATCAATCACTTCAAGACCCTTTTGTCTTTGGATTTCGATATAATAATCTTCACCAAAAATATCAAGCCACCACTTCAGTAATTTTTCCGCTTCTTCAACACTCTTCTTTAATATGGCTTGAGGTATTTCAGCACCAATACAGCAACTTGTTGCTATAACGCCTTCCGTGTATTGTACAAGTAATTCTTTATCTACTCTAGGATATCCCATGTAGTTCCCTTCAATGAAACCTAGACTGCAGAGTTTTGATAGATTTTTATAACCTGTTGCATTTTTAGCAAGGAGTAATTGGTGGTGACGCACATCTCTTTCTCCTGCAGCTCTTGAAAATTTTCTTCTGTGCCTATCTTCTACGATATAGAACTCACAACCTACCATTGGTTTGATATCCCTCTTTCGTGCTTCTTCTACAAATTTAAAGGCACCAAACATGTTTCCATGATCTGTCAATGCTACACCTTTTTGGCCATCCTTTTTGGCCTTGTCCATCAGCTTAGAAATCTCAGAAGCCCCATCTAGCAATGAGTATTGTGTATGAGAATGCAGGTGCACAAATTCAGGCATAGCAGTGTTTTATAGGTTCAGATAATTATCTGTATAAGATAATTGAGTAGATAACAAATATAAGCCAGCTATGTTGAAAACGAGAGGTCAGGGCATAAAAAAAGCCTTCCGAAAATTCGAAAGGCTTTACAAATATCATATCTGATGATTATTCTTCTTCTGAGCTTACCGGTGGCTTCCCTCCATCAAGTTCATCTTGCCAAGCTTTCAACTCATCCCATCTGCCTTCAGCAGCCATCTTAGCTTGTGCAGGCCATGTAGTTGGATTGTGTGACTTGTATCTATTTCCAGCTGCGTCTAGTGTAGATCTTAATGAATCTGCACTTACTGCTGCAAGATCACTGAAAGTAATGATGCCTGATGCTCCTAATATTTCAGCAATCTTTGGACCGATACCTTCTATTTTCTTTAGATCATCTGATTTACCTGCGCTTGCTGCTGGTGCTGCCTCTGCTGCTGGAGCTTTCGCTGCCGGTGCTGCTTTTGGAGCTGCTGCTTTCTTAGCGCTCTTCATTGGTGCTACTGTCTCAGCTACTTCACCAAATGGTTCGATGTGTACAAATGTTCTGTTATTTCTTCTTTTGGTGAACTTCACAAGTCCTTCTACTCTCGCATGCAAAGTAAAATCTCTTCCCATGTAAACATTGTTACCAGGGTGAAACTTTGTTCCTCTCTGTCTTACGATAATATTTCCAGGAATAGCATGCTCTCCTCCAAACAACTTTACGCCTAATCGTTTACTATTACTGTCACGTCCATTATCCGTACTACCTACACCTTTCTTATGTGCCATTGTCTATGGGTTTATCCGTTTATTGAATCGATTTTAATCTTAGAGAAGGCTTGTCTGTGACCATTTTTCACTTTGTACCCTTTTCTTCTTTTCTTTTTAAAGACAATTACTTTGTCTCCTTGAACATGCTCAAGAACTGTTGCCTTGATTGAAGCACCAGAAACTGTAGGAGTTCCTACTGTTGTACCTGATAATAATACTTCATCGAAAGTCACTGAACTTCCTGCATCTTCCTTTAATCTATGAACAAAAATCTCTTGGCCTTGCTTGACCTTAAACTGTTGTCCTTGAATATTTACTATAGCTATCATTTGAAACGCCTTTAAAATTGGATTGCAAAGATAATCTTTATATTGGTTTAGTCAAATAATGATTGAAGCTTTTACCGCTTGAAAATGAGGGATTTGCGTCTATTTCCGAGCTCCATTTAGTAGATTTAAACATATATATTTTTTCCACTTCTGTAAATGATTGAAGCTGTTGGATTTACTCTATATTTCACTGGCTGTTTTCTTTCACCTTTCGGGAATGATGAGAAGTCATAAAAAGCTCTTACTGCCCTCCATTCCTCCAGTTTGGTTTCCTATTTCTTGCTTCAATCTTATCAAAACGACCGTTTTAGGTTCCATTTATGCTAAAAAAGTCTTAAAAAGCCAATATGGACCTTCGGTCTTGCGATATCAAATGGACCTGAGCCTAATTTCCCTGCGGCAATCGAGAAATTTAACATTCCTGCCCTTGTACTGAAATTGATCCCTGCACCCACTCCTATTGCTTGGGTCCAAGCTCCAGGGCCCGTCTTAATAAATCCATAATCAATAAATGGCAATGACAAAAAGGAGAATTCATCGAGAATCACATGAAAAGCAGCTCCCGGAACCACATACGCCTCACCCAGTATTGACTCTTCATCAAAACCACGCAACAATTGATTCCCTCCTATTCTAGCAAATTCATTCTGATAAATTTCCAAATTGGACAGTAAGAAATAAGAATCTACGAAAGTCTTTATTGCAAAGTTTTGTCCGATTGGAAAATACCGTTCAACATTTGCTTCCAGCGCAATCTGAAATCCCACCAAAGTCAGAGAATCAAAACTCGTACTAAAATCAATATTTTCATTGTTTAGTTTTTTGATTGCATCGTTCTCCACTATCTCCTTGGTACTAGCTCCTACTTTTAATTTAACATTCCATCCTCTTGTAGGATTTAATAGTTGATCCAACTTATTCCATTTATAATTCATTGCCAATCCATTTCTGACAACATCCAGATTTTCAGGTAACTGACCACTATTTAATATATTCGTTGAATCTATTTCGATTAATCTGGAAGCAAGATGTGTCCATGCGAGCCCTACACTACTATTTGTGTTTATAATATAGTCTGCACCAAAGTCCGCTACCAAGTCCTGAAAATCCAAGGACCTCCTATACAATCCAAAATTTCCCTCAAGCGCAATAGGTTGATCTAGCAGATATGGATAACGTGCAGAAAATTCAAGTTCTTGGTTCTCAGGCCTGAGTCTAGAATATCGAAAGCTGATCGTCTCACCATAATTCAATTGATTGGCCAATTCTGCTTGAAGATCTAAGGTTATAAAAAACCTAGTTTCGTTATTCTCATTCAAAGGATTGACACCTACCAAGAAATCAAATCGACTTGCATTCTTCTTGTCAATCTCAAAATGCAATGATGCATATTCACCGATAAACTTCAGCTCTGGAGAAGTCTTTAAATTGGCAAAAGGCAATGCCCTTAGTAATTTCTCTACATTTAATATATCCTCGTGACGATAAACCTCACCAGATCCAATCTGCAGATAATTCATCATGTATCCTGGTCGTATTCTTAAATCACCTTTATAATAAATTGAATCATACCTTATCTGAGGTCCTTTGATTAGATTGATACTTGCGTTTACGTTGTCGCCATCTTCATGAATGGAATCTAATTTAATTTGGGCAAACGGATAACCAAGATCACCTAAGTGATTCATCAGCCTTTCACCATATACCGGCCAATCATCAAATCGCTCAACCCTAAATAATTTAAGTTCGTCGTATATTTCTTCAGTTAGATTTCCTCTCTTTAAATTAAAACGCTGATAGGATGCTCCTTCATAGATCTGCGCTACTCGATTTTCAAATACAACAGAATCCAAATTACTGTTCCAATGACCTTCCTCATATAAGGAATCCAAAACTTTTTGCATTTCTTCTTGAATACTCTGTCCTGGCATGAGGATACCCGATTTTTCAATCCCTCGTTCATTAATATAAGTATATTGCAATGAGTCTTGTTGAGCATAAAACTGCCAACAAATACATTGAAACATTAATATGAAAAGGTATGCATTTGGTTTCATCACCTACATCAACGGCAAAGACCCGTCCTTAATTTTAAAATTGGTTTACAATTATGGTCTATTACCTATCAAAACTACTTCTTAAATGCCGTAATTATTAAACTTTCAGCTATAATCGCATCTTCACACTATAATTTTATTGATGTTATACCTCCACATACCTTTTTGTCGTCAAGCTTGCCATTATTGCAACTTTCATTTCTCTACTTCTATGAAATATGAGAAAGAAATGATTCAAGCGATGATAAAGGAAATGGAGTACCGCAGAGATTATCTTGAAGACAAAAAGCTGCGAAGCGTTTACTTTGGTGGGGGCACACCTTCGATCCTGGAGGATAATTTGTTGGGCAATATTTTTGAAGCAATTCATCGTCATTTTGAAGTCGAAGATGAGGCAGAAATTACTTTCGAGGCAAACCCTGAGGATATAAGTCAAGAAAAAATTGAGTTTTGGCATTCTTTAGGTATCAATCGTTTGAGCATTGGAATTCAATCTTTTGATCAAGCAGATCTTAATTGGATGAATCGAATTCACAACATTCAACAAAGCGAGACGGCTCTAAATCTGGTTGATGATTTTGGAAAAATGGAATATTCCATGGATCTTATTTTTGGTAGTGAAACTACCACCGATGAAATCTGGATCGAAAATGTAAAGAGAACTATCAGAAGAAAACCAGCGCATATTTCGTGTTACGCTTTGACCATAGAGGAAAACACACCCTTGCAACACTATGTCAATAAAGGTCAAAAAAAGGAATCTCCTCAAGAGAAAATTCGCACGCAGTTTTATCAGGCGCGTATGCTATTGACAGAAGCTGGTTATGATCATTATGAAATATCTAATTACAGTCTTCCAGGCAAGAATGCTGTGCACAATAGCAGCTATTGGAAATCAAAATCCTATTTAGGAATAGGACCTGCTGCACATTCTTACAATAAGAAGAGCAGATCTTGGAATTTTGCTAATAATGCTACATACATTAAATCGATAGAAGAAAACAAAACTGCTGAAGTTTCAGAACAGCTATCTGAACAAGATCAATACAATGAGTTTGTTATGACTCGTCTTCGTACAAAATGGGGCATCAACAAAGAAGAGCTCATAACCAATTTCGAAAGACGGTTTAGTGATCACTTTTTCCAAGAAGTAAAGACCAGTATCAAAGCAGGATTCATTACTGAAAACGAATCAACATTTGCCTTGAGCGAAAAATCACTGATTATTGCTGACACAGTATCGAGCGATCTATTCTATTAAAATCTATTGTCCTACTATATCATCATGCATGCCTTCAGCAGCCATGTTAAAACCGATTGGATTTATCTTAGCTGTTTCATCAACATCATCATCGTAGTCTTCCCAGTTGATAATCTCATTCATGAATTCTTCGACATGTCTTAAGAGGTAAGGCTCTTTCATTTCATGTGGACGTAGAATCTCTAGCGTACGAGGAGGTCTTGGTTCGCCATATCCTTCGATGAATGGATACATAATAAGAATCAGTAGTTTACCATTAAACAATTGCTGATAAACCAAAGCTCCTTTGTTTTTAATCATCGGTCTTGTTGAATCTGATCCTTCCAATTTTTCTCCGATACCACTCACATCTTGACCAAGATTCAAAACTATAACTTCTAGGTTTTTCACATTGTCCTTTACTTCAACAACAGCATTCAGGCCTGTAGCCTTTACTATTTGTTCAAGTCCATTTGTAATCATAGGAGCCAGTGAATCTGACCAATCTTTTCTATAATTCTCTGTATTGTTTAGGATTTGATTGTAAGCATCCACTTTTGCTTGTAGTCCACCAACATCCAATGTACTTTTTGACTTTGCCATATTTTCTTAATACTCTAATAATTTTTTAATACTTGATTTCAATCGATCAATCGGTAAGAAGATCTTCTCGAGACTTGGGGTAAAAGGGACGGGTGTATCGAGACTTGCAACCCTGATAACAGGTGCATCAATCTCATGAAACAAGTGCTCTGAAATATACGCTGCAATTTCTGAACCAATTCCGCCGAAAAGTGTGTCTTCATGAAAAATAATTACCTTATTCGTCTTTGCGACCGATGCTGATATGGAATCATAGTCCAAGGGCTGTAGACTTCTTAGGTCCAAAATATCAGCATTAAGGTTTTCAGATTCGCAATAATCTTTGGCCCAATGAACAGCCTGTCCATAGGTGATAATACTGAAATCACTGCCTTCTTTTACCAAATTGGCTTTTCCTATGGGTATCGTATAATGTCCTGTAGGCACTTCTGATTCCAAAGTCCTATACAAGGCTTTGTGTTCAAAAAACATGACTGGATTAGGATCTTCAAACGAAGCCAGTAGTAATCCTTTTGCATCTTCAGGTGTGCTCGGGAAAACCACTTTTAGACCAGGTGTTTTGGTAAACCAAGCTTCATTGCATTGCGAATGAAATGGCCCTGCTCCTACTCCACCCCCTGCAGGCATTCTAATCACTACATTGGCATTGTGCCCCCATCGATAATTAATCTTTGCCAGATTATTTACAATCTGATTGAATCCACAAGTGACAAAATCAGCAAATTGCATTTCCATCATCGACTTAATGTTCAGAAAACTTAGTCCCAATGTTATTCCCACGATCGCTGACTCACAAAGAGGTGTGTTTCTTACTCTATCTGCACCAAATTGATCCACAAAACCATCTGTTATTTTAAAAACTCCACCATAATCTCCTATGTCTTGTCCCATCAAGACCAAGTCATCGTTTTTGACCATAGCGATTTTCAAAGCATCAGAAATTGCATCAATATACCTCATCGATTCTGTTTCAGCACCAGCAAGAGAAATGACAAATTGATCAGGCTTGTACACGTCAGCCAATTCATCTTCTATTGTACTCGTAACTGTCGACTCTTTATCTGCCTGTAACAGCGCAGTTTTTATTTTCTTCTTAGTCTTAGACTCAAAGTCTTTGATATCATCGATTGTCAAAACACCTTCAGACATCAAGTAATTTTCAAAATTGATGATCGGGTCTTTTTTAGCCCAAGTTTCCATCAATTTCTTAGGAACATATTTGGTGCCAGAAGCTTCCTCATGACCACGCATTCTAAAAGTCTTCATTTCAACCAAAATTGGCCTTGGATTTTTTCTAACACTTTTGGCCAACTTGTTCATGGTATTGTATACTTCCAGAATATTATTGCCATCAAGTATTATTGACTCCATTCCGTACCCGATTGCTCGATCCGCTAGATTTTCGCAAGCATATTGTTCTGATACCGGAGTAGATAATCCGTATCCATTGTTTTCAATAACAAAAATAACTGGCAACTCCCATACCGCAGCAACATTGAGTGCCTCATGAAATTCACCTTCACTGGTACCTCCTTCACCTGTAAAAGCCAAAGACACTTTCTTTTCATTTCTTAACTTATACCCGAGCGCAACACCAGCTGCCAAAGACAGTTGGGGCCCTAGGTGGGATATCATTCCTACAATGTTGTAATCAAGTGTACCAAAATGGAATGATCTATCTCTTCCTTTTGTGAAACCCAATTCTTTTCCCTGCCACTGACCAAATAATCTTTCAAAAGGAACCGAACGGCTTGTAAAAACACCTAGATTCCTATGCATTGGAAATATAATTTCATCTTCATTCAACGCCATTGTACAGCCAACAGAAATAGCTTCTTGTCCGATCCCTGAAAACCATTTCGAAATTTTGCCTTGTCTTAAAAGGGAAAGCATTTTTTCTTCAATCAACCTTGGCATTTTGAGTTTGTGGTACAGTTCTATTAGCTTCTTGTTAGATAGAGACTTTTTATTGTACTTCATCACTTCATTTTTCACGTGCAAACGATTCGATTGTGTGAGCAAATAAGGAAAATTCTAAATTAATAGATTTTTAATATCTGTTCAATTTAATAATAAAGGCTTGGAGGTTTTCAATGTTTTGAGAGTAACAAATCTAGGTCCAAGTCTGCATTAAAAGTATCATTTTTCAGAGAAGTATTGCCTCAATTGGAATAAAATTAACCATCATGTTTA
>CALFDU010000033.1 GCA_937950315.1 uncultured Saprospiraceae bacterium
GTTATGGGATTCTCTAGCTCCAATGTGGCAAAGACCATGAAGTCTAGATGTTTTAAAAAATTGGTCAACAAAGCCAACAAACTAAGAACACTTATCAAATGAATATAAACGATAAACAACAAGCGCTAATAGAAAAATACCTTGATAAAAATCTATCTAGCATTCAACTTCAAGCTTTTGAAGAAGAATTGAAAAATGAAACGTTCAGAAAACAATTGCTGTTTCAGGCGAGGATTGTTGATGCCCATCGGGCAATTAAAAAAGAAGATCTCATTGGTGAGCTTGAATCATTTGCGCAAGCGAATAAAAAAAGATCAAATGGGAAAAGGAACTGGAAGCTATTGGCTGGGATTATTGGACTGGTATTAATTGCCTTTGTGCTCTTGTTTAATCTGAAGGCAAATGATCAAGGACAGAAATTGTATGCGGATTACTTCATAGAATTGCCCGCCGATGTCGATACGCGCGGAAATCAACAGTCAGTGGATGATTCATATAGAAACTTTATGCAGCTTTATGCAAATAAAGATTATGCTACTGCACTACAAAGTATATCCGGAAGTGAAGGGAAAACAGAGTTGATTCAACTCTACACCGCTGTGTGTCACCTTCAATTAAACAACCTCACATCCGCAGAAAAAACTCTAATACCTTTACTCCAATCCAAGGATGTAAAAGTTTTAGAAAATGCCCAATATTATCAAGCCTTGATTTATGTCAATCAGAATCAGAATGACAAAGCTGTGCAGTTGCTTCAGACTATAACTCAAAAACAGGATCATCTTTTTCATGTAAAAGCATCGGCGCTTTTAGAGGAAATGGGATCTCGGTAAGTGTGTAAATAAAGTGACAAGAATGGAATGTACATGATGTGACAATCGAGTTGCAATCTACTGAAAGTGAGACAGTTACTTTTCGGTTACTTTACATACGTTTTGCCCCTATTCTGGGGTTCATATTTTGTTACAATGTTCAATAATGGCGTAGGTGAATGGTAAAATCTCATTTGAGTAAAAATGGTTTTACATTTGGATTCAAATTCATACTTTCTCAAAAGCAGTTATGAATAACATTGTAGGTTGGATTGTTGGGGCAATCTGATCGTTAGAAACAGAAAAGGCGATTGCATGTGATGCAATCGCCTTTTTTAATGCCTTCAGAAAGGGGAAATGTTATTTAGTGTGCAAACTTTTGCACTGTTTGTATTGCAGTCTTATTTCCGATTCTTACTCTTGCGGAGTACACTCCGTTAGGAAGATCAGAAATATTGATAACCCAGTTTTGCTGACCCGTGAAAGACTGTAATCTTTCTGTCTGCATTGTCTGGCCGTAAATGTTGATCAATTCAAGTTGAACGTCTCCAATTTCAGAAGATTCTAATTTTATATTTAGTAGATCTGCTGCTGGATTTGGATAAATCTCAAAGGAAGATTGCAGATCTGGATCGTTGACATTGGATATGATGAATCCATTGTCGAGCGCATCTGCCAAAGAAATCTCATATGCATTGTTGGCAGAACCATCGTTGTTTAACAATATAGCTACCAGACTTAGGTGGTCAGTATTCCATTCCTCTTCCAGTGTAAAATTGAAGTTCAATAATTTTGTATTGCCCGGTTGTAAAATCCCAGCAATTTCAGAATCCACTCCTTCATATGGAGTAATCAAGGCTCTTGCAACATCTTCGTACACCATATCTTCCGCTGGCACAGGACTAGGAAGAAGTTCATAACCTCCCATTACTCCATTTCCGCCACCTGCGTATGCATTCACTTGCGCATATCCATTTCCAGTGCCTGTAACTTCATCTTCTAAGATTGCCAAAACAATATTGTCAAAAACAGTTACTTCTTCTAAAGCTTCTAGCTCTACTGATATATCAATATTTCCCGTTGCAGCATCTAGGTCTGCTCCAATTTCAAAAGCACCTCTTGCTGGTGTAACTACTCGGTCCAAAAATGGTATTTCCACTTCTGATGGATCCATAAACATAGATCTTTCCATGACTACTGCAGGAAAACCTGTAAACCCAGGAGTACTGGTAAGGCCTGTATCATAATCTGTCACCAACATTGGGTCATTGTTATGGACGGCTATTCCAACAAAAGCACTGCCATATTTTTCCGCCATAAATTCCATAAATACCGCTCCTCTAGGACACCATGTACACCAAGTTCCCGTTGCCTCTTCTACAAGTACTGCTTTTCTAGGTGCAGGAACAATCGCATTGATCACATCAAATAGATTATCGTTGCATCCTGCATCATCACCCATTTCGCCATTGATAGAAACTATACTTACTATTATTTCATTTACACCTCCTTGGATTAAAATAGGAGGGTCTGCAAATATCTGAAGTGTGTCGCCTTCAGCTACATCAAGGTTTTCTAATACAATCTCTTGGTTAAGGCCTTGATATTCTACGGTTAATACTGCCTCATTGATTGTCTCTCCTACTCGATTAAGCAAAGCTGCTACATTTTCTACCACTCCACCTTCTAGTCCACCAAGTGGAGCTACACCTTTGATCAATGCAACATCTCTATTCACTTCTTGTGCAACTGGAGAATGTTCAAATCTCATATCATCGAACCAAAATTCTGCATCACTCCCTTGGGCCACCGGAAATAAGTTAAAAGAAGCAAATGAATTTGCTGGATTTGAATAAGATGCTAGACATCTTCCACCCAAAGACAACTCCCAAATATTTTCAGTAAGATTCACATCGTATCTTACCTCAAACCATTCACCTTGCGTATAGGTAGCAGAAGCCGCTATGGTATTGTTAGAGTTTTGAAACTCTACCGTTCCGTTAGAGTTAAAAAACACTTGTGAAGCCCATGTAACACCCGCATCTTCTTCCGCTTGAATGTTGTAGTAAGCTCCAAATCCTGGTGAAACATACATTTGAAAGGAAAGACTCGCTGTTCCTGTTTCGTATTTATCCTGAAAGTTCATAATAACATCAGCAGGACCTCCTCCACTATCAGAAAATAAATAAACTGAATTATTTCCGCTTGCAGCTTGCGCATCAGAAATTTCTAGACCCAGATTTCCTCCAGGCCAATATTCAAAAAAAGTAGGGTTAACATCGACAATATCCTCCCCAACTTGGTAGGAATCAAAGTCTTCAAAAATAGTAATCTGGGCTGAACAAAGGCTAGCAAAACCAAGGATTACAAAAAGGGAAAGTAGAGTTTTTTTCATGTTTAAAGTGATTTGTTTTTTCATTCAAAAACTAAAAATATCCAAATATTTGGATATTCACGGGTTCGTTGGATTAATATTTTGAAGAAGGGAGGAAATGATGAATAATATTTGTCGTCTAAACTAGGATTTTGGGGATGGAGGGATTTTAGGATTTGTGGCGGAACTGGGATTTTTAGGATTACGAGGATTTTAGGATTGGGGCGGAACTAGGATTTTTAGGATTATGGGGATTTTAGGATTTGAGCGGAACTAGGATTTTTAGGATTACAAGGATTTTAGGATTTGAGCGGAACTAGGAATTTTAGGATTAGGAGGATTTGAGGATTTGAGCGGAACTGGGATTTTTAGGATGTAGGGGATTGTTATTGAAGTGGATTGTTATTGAAGTGGATTATGGGCAATAAAAAACCCGTCGCGGGGAGCGACGGGTTAAATCAATAAACCAATCTCATTATGAGATAAGCGTATAATAAAAAGACGAAATCCAAGTTTAATTAGTCCACATTATCATGTAGGAACGAGTTTCCTCGTTCTATAATAGGTTGGTCATCATCCTCCATCGAAACTGACATTCTAGACAGTCTTGATTGTACCGAGGATCCTATATCTTCTAATTGAACTTTCCTTCTTTTGAAGGCAGGTTCGCTTTCCATATCCGCTATCACTTTAGGAGATTCTAGCGGCTTAGTGATCAAATTTTTCAAGTACTCTTTACGAGCGTTTTGTTTCTTTTTATCTGCTACTGATTCTGATGTGTTATCGTTTGACTTAACAAAAGGATCAACAGATTGAGAAAAATACTCATTTGTAACTTCCTCATTATGAGCCAAAGATACATTAGTACTTTCTAAATCTATAACATTTGACGCATTTTCTTCCGTTTTAACAGATATAACTGCGGGTGTATTTTCCTCCATTTCATAAGGCTTGCTTTCTATGTCAAACGGCTCGTTCAATGGAATCAATATTTTCGGCTGAACCGTCTCAGGTGTTGCCTTTTCTTCTCTCTTAAATCCTGTAGCAATAATGGTCAAACTCAAGTTCTCCCCTAGCCTATCATCTTGGCAGTTACCCCAGATCAAGTCTGTTCCGTGTCCTGCTTCTTCTTGAATATAATCGGTGATGATACCGATTTCATCCATGGTTACTTCTTCGACGCCTGAAGAGATATTCAATAAGATATGTTGTGCACCTCTGATATCATTGTCTTCAAGCAATGGAGAGTTGATGGCCATGTCGATGGCTTTTCTTGCTCTGTTCTCACCGCTTGCGATTCCAGTACCCATGATACATACACCACTATCTCTCATCACTGTGTTTACATCTTCAAAATCTACGTTGATCTGTCCGTGTATGGTGATGATTTCTGCAATTCCTTTTGATGCTGTTGTTAATACATCATCCGCTTTGCAGAATGCTTCTTGTAATTTTAAGTTTCCGTAGATATCTCTCAATTTGTCATTGGAGATGACTAGAATAGAATCTACATTCTTTTTCATTTGCTCCATTCCTTCTAGAGCAAATCTATGTCTTCTTCTTCCTTCAAAACCAAATGGAATCGTAATGATACCTACTGTCAAGATTCCCATCTCACGAGCAGCTTTGGCAATGATCGGTGCAGCACCTGTGCCTGTACCACCACCCATACCGGCAGTGATGAACAGCATCTTGGTACCGTCACTCAAGAATGTTCTTACATCTTCGATAGATTCGATGCAAGATTGTTTTCCTACTTCTGGCTTAGATCCAGCTCCTCTTCCTTCAGTTAGGCTTGGGCCCAATTGGATTTTTACAGGAACTGGGTTATTGTCTAATGCTTGAATGTCTGTGTTGCAAACTGCAAAGTCGACACCAGTAATACCTTGATTGTACATGTATGCAACTGCATTACTTCCACCTCCACCAACGCCTAGTACCTTGATGATAGATTTTTCTTCATTGTTCATTGCTTCAAAATTAAGTTCTTGTTGGAGTAAGCTGTTAAGTGTTTCGTTGTTTGGTATATCTTCACTCATGCGTCCGTAATTAGTTGATTAGGGGGATTAAAATTGTCGTATTAAAATTCTGAATCTGGGGTGTTTTCAAAAAATTCCTTCGTGTAGGTAAATAGCTTTTCAAACCACTTGGTCTGAGTCATGCTAGCTCCTTTATTCTTCGTATTTTCTGTTCCTTCCGATGTCGCATCCTCATCATCATTCACGTCATAAACCTCTTGCGAAGTTCTTTCTTCAAGCTCCATGTTTTCTAGCGTCGTGATCAACAACCCAATGGCTGTACTGTATATAGGACTCGCAAGATTTTGCGTGTAGCCATGTGCCAAGTGATCAACTGGTAATCCTCTTCGTGCAATCAATCCAGTATGGTATTCTGCCAATAGGTCGATGTTTTTCAACAAAGATCCACCACCTGTCAAAACCACACCTGCAATCAATTTATTTTCATAACCAGAACGCTTGATTTCCCAAAGTATGAAGTCAAAAATCTCTTCCAATCTAGCTTGAATAATCTTGGCAAGATTCTTTTCAGAAATCTCCTTAGGATCACGTCCTCTAAATCCAGGAATGATAATACTCCTGTTATCGTATACTTCGTCAGCCAATGCCGAACCGAATTTCAATTTCAATTTTTCTGCTTGGTCTTTCATTACCGTACATCCTTCTTTGATATCACTGGTAATGATGTTTCCACCAAATGGTATTACCGCCGTATGTCTGATAATTCCTTCTTGGAAAATGGTCAAGTCGGTTGTTCCACCTCCTATATCGATCAATGCAACACCAGCTTCTTTTTCCTCTTCACTCAACACTGCTTTTGCAGATGCTATTGGCTCCAATGTCATATCAGCAACCTCCAACCCAACTTTTTCAACACATCTCATGATGTTCTTTGAAGCGGTAATCTGTCCTGTTATGATATGAAAATTTGCCTCGAGCCTAACTCCAGCCATGCCTACAGGATCAACGATGTCTTTCTCATCATCTACAGTAAACTCCTGAGGAATTACGTGCAAAATTTTGTCTCCTGGTGGAAGCACTATCTTGTACATATCAGAGATCAACTTTTCGACATCGCCGAGGCTGATTTCTGAAGTTGAATCATTTCTGACAAGCAATCCGTGGTGGTGGTGAGACTTAATATGTTGTCCCGCAATACCAACGTGTACTTTCTTGAATTTCTTTCCAGAATTTCTTTCAGCGATCTCAATGGCCTCTCTTATGGCCTTCACCGTTTTATCAATATTTGCGACTACTCCACGAGAGACACCTTCAGACTGAACGGTACCCACTCCTAGAATTTCAATCTTATCGTATTGATTTTTACAGCCTGCAATAGCACATACCTTCGTTGTCCCGATGTCGAGTACAATTGCTAAGTCTGTCGTCTTTGTGTTTAAGTGATCAAAATCCACCATGATTCTTCTCTTTATGATTTTATTCAATTCCAACGATATGGCCATCGTAGCTGAGATCAATCTCAGAAAAACGATCTAGTCCCACTCGTCTAATACCTTCTTTATAATATGTCTTGAGATAATTTATCTTTCTATCCAATGCAACTGTACTGCCGAGGATAATTTTATTCCTGCCTAATTTTGGGATAATCACAATCGTACCATCTTCTGCAATATTTATTTGCTCTGTCAATGAACTCAAAAAAGCATCATCATCTACCCTTTTTGCGATGGTGTATACTTCCTTCAGGTTATTATTTAATTGCGTTAAATAGTCTGGTGTATATGCTTCGATGGCTCCAGTAGCAATAGGCAATCTCAAGATTGCTCCTGCTTCAACTGGAATCATTTGTCCTTCTTTGTCAAGATAATAGTCAACACCTGAAATAGCATTTACTCTTACGATTGGTTTTCTCTGCTCGATGTCAATAAACATGTTTCCGTTCTTTCCGAAGAACACATTTGCAGACAAAACTCGCTTGTCTTTATTCAAT
>CALFDU010000034.1 GCA_937950315.1 uncultured Saprospiraceae bacterium
GTGAATGTAGGTCACCCTGCATTGATGGCGGACGATAGCTTGATGATATTTTCAGTAGGTCCACATGGCAACTACGATAGTTACGATTTATATTATTCTAGAAGGTTGCCTACTGGTTGGACCAAAGCGGCTTATTTACCAGGAGCAATTAATACGGCTGGTAACGAGAAGTTTCCAACGAGTGATCAGGATACCATGTATTTTTCAAGTGATGTAAGTTTTGGTTTGGGAGGTCTTGATATTTACAAAACCTATATTACATCTGATGGCTCTTTTTCGAATCCAGAATTATTGCCTGCGCCAATCAATTCCGGAGCAGATGATTTCGGATTGGTAAGAACGTCTGTCAAAGGGAAAGATATCGTCGAGTCAGGAATTTTTACAAGTACTAGAGGAGCAGGTGCCAACGATGAATTGGTTTTTTATGAAAGGATGAAACCTATTGTAGAAGAAGAAATTGATGAACCAGTTGAAGAAGAAAGAGTGGTCCGAGTATTTATTGCAGCTAAAGTGACAAACGAAAAAACCGGTGAAAATCTGAGCAAAGCCAAACTTAACTTTAATACGCTAGATGTACCAAATGCCTTAACGGATGGCAAAGGAACTTTTGTTACTGAGGTGGAAATAAACAAGAATTATAAAATCAAAATAGACAAGGAAGGATTCTTTAGTAAGTCGGTTGATCTGAGTAGTTATTTGGATTTGGCCACGGTCAAAGGGTCTAGTAAGACGATAAATTTTGCTGTTAAGCTGATGCCCATAGAACTAGACAAGGAGGTTGTAATCGATAATATATTCTATGATTATGATAAGGCTGATATTCGTGAGGATGCCAAACCTCCATTGGATACCTTGGTTAATCTATTAAAAGAAAATCCGGCAATTACGATCGAGTTGGCTTCGCATACGGATTGCAGGGGTGAAATTGACTACAATCTTAACTTGTCCGAACGCAGAGCCCTTTCGGCTGTTAAATATATGGTGAGCAAGGGTATAGCAGGCGAAAGACTAACATCTAGGGGTTATGGAGAGGGATTTCCCACCAATCCTTGTAATTGTGATGTAGATTGCTCTGAAACGGATCATCAAGCCAATAGACGGACTACCTTCAAGGTACTGGATTACTAGAATTAAAGCAGAATTGTAGTGCAAGCATACAATGTGTATATTTGTTTTCCGAACAAACCGATAACATGAAAATTAATATAGCAAAACACCTATTGGAATTGCTGCTTGAACGAGGGGAGATCACGATCCCTGGCTTAGGTAAGTTTGCAGTGCAAAGCAATCCAGCGAGTTTTGGCGAAGGAAGAAAATCATTGCTTCCTCCGACCAAGGGTTTTCTATTTGATGAAAATCACAATTCGGAAGATGATGTTTTTAAGAATCATCTTATCAATCATGAAAATATAACGGCCGAGCAAGCTGATCAATTTGTCTCTAAGTTCACAGCTAATGTCATGGAAGGCTTGATGGCCAACAAACCGGTCGAATTGGCTTATATAGGCATCCTAAAAAGAGATGAGGCTAAAGGAACCTTAGACTTTTTACAGAATTCCTTGACGCTGGCAAAAATCAATCAAGGGCTTCCAGAAGTTGGGTTGCCTGATCCTAAATCAGTAGGATCTATACCAAAGAAAGATTTACCAGTTCCAGAGACTGTTCCTGCCAAAACTACAACGCCAGCAGATGCTAATAAGCAAAAAGAAAGTGAGCTTAAGGCTGAGCCAATCAAACAGAAGCCAGTTGAAGAAAAATCCCAACCAAAGCCAATGTATGATGAACCAAAAGAAAGAGGTTGTTGGCCTTGGATAGTGGGAGCCATATTGTTAATTGGAGCACTTTCCATATTGACTGTCAAAATGTGTTCTACGGATAATTCTGATGTCTATAAGTCAATAGATTCTACACCTGTTGTCGAGGTTGAGAAAACAGGAAATGAAGAAGAAATGACTATCGGAAATGAAGCTGCTGTTATGGAGACCGATGATGCAGAAGCAGAACCAATTTCTGATCATCAAGAATCTAACGATGAGGAAGAAATTTTGTCAACTGTTGCTGCCAATGATTCATCTAATGACTGTATTGTGATCGTAGCTTCGATGCAGAATCAAAACAATATTGATCGATTGATCAAGAAAGTTCAAAGCAAAGGTTATCAACTTTATACCGAGTCGCATGGTGCATATACGAGAGTAGGGGTGAGTATCAATTGTAGTGATTTGCCAGGATCGTATAAGGAATACATACGCAATGTATCCAATGACTTTCAAGTAAATGCATGGTCCTTGAGTCCCGAATTTCCTCAATAAAAAAAAGCTATTTTGATAGGTATCAAAATAGCTTTAAGTAAGTTGGTTAATTTATTTTTTTAGAAGCATCCCAAATCAACTTGCGATTGATAATCCGCATTAGGGAAACACTGGCCAGAGCCAACTTCTGTAGGTGCGTATCTTTGAAGGTCTGGATCTCTTAAGCTGTATTCAAGAAACTGAACCAAGTTTTGTTTTTCAATAACCGTTAAGTTTAAAGGCTTAAACTTAGATGAAAGACTTTCTACTGGTACATTGTCATTTTCTTTGACACCATCATTAAAGTATTCCACCAAGTTTTCTAAGCTTCTTACGCTTGAGCCATGAAAGTAAAAAGGCGAATCTTTCATGTTGTACACTTGGGGTACTTTGAATCTAAACATATCTTCATCGCGTTCTGTGAATCCACCTCTTCCAAAGTTTCTGAAGTCCGTAGCAGAAGAGCTGTGCGAAGGAGTCTGATACATATCTTTTACTCCCAAGGCATGAAATTCATTTGAGCCTAGGTTTTGATTGTAGTGACAAGTAGAGCAGTTGGCTTTGCCAAAGAATAGAAGGGCTCCTTGTTTTTCGTCATAGGACATTGCGTCATAATCACCTTTCAACCATTCTTGGAATGGTGCTTTGTTAGAATATAAAGTTCTTAAATAGGCAGAAAGAGCTAGAGCCAATGTTCTTTTATTGTATCTCTCACTTTCGTCAATTTCAGGAAAAGCTTCATCAAATAGGGCAGTGTAGCCAAACTCATCTGCCATTTCTTTGTCGATGTTAAACCTATGAGAATCGACACCTTCAATATTTTGAGCTTCCATGGCAAAAAGGTTTTCATGATTGACATGGGTGCCTTTTTCCTCGCTCCACAGATGTTCTGTTCCTACATTGGCATCATTTGCTCCAAATTGTCCATTCCAAAATGTATTTTTTACAAAGGCAACATTCAGCAAAGAAAGTGCTCTAGCATCTTGTGTGTCTAGTTCATCTTCGTCATAATCTTGACTCTTAAGTCTGTTTTCACCATTCACTCCAAATCCAACTCCACCATCTGCAATTCCTTGATGCGTACCTGGTCTAAAACCAGCTTCTGGAACATGGCAAGAAGCACATGAATAAGTACCTACTCCTGATTCGTAAATGGCATCAACAGCAATACCTGTATCGTAAAATAAGAATTTACCTAGTTCAACCTTGGCTGGGTTAAGTGGGTTGTTCGGATCTTGAATGATGTTTTCTAGATCGTTTTCATCGGGTAATATGTAAAAGTTTATATCGGGTGTACCGTTTGCAAAATCTGCTGAGGCTTTTATCGCTTCTTTTAATTCGTAATCCAATTCATTGGTCCCTGGAAGAACTGTATTTGTGCAAGAAGGTAATGCAACTATAAAAACTATAACCAATGTGGCAAAAAGCGTGTTTTTACTCATTAAACTCATCTATTCTATAAATATTTCAACTACAAAAATGTACAATTAGCTAATCTAATTATCTGCTCTAACTCCAAATATAATACCAAAACGTAATATGAATGGCGTATCTTAGCACCTAATTTAAAACGACGCAAAATTAAAAATGTGTCGTGACAAAGACGAAATATTTAATTATAATATCTGTCGATTACTAGAATAACCGTCAAAAACAAGAAAAAAATAGATTCGATGAAGAAAAATGCAACATTATTGGTTTTAGCTGCAGGAATGGGAAGTAGATATGGAGGACTAAAGCAGCTGGATGGATTTGGACCAAATGGAGAAACGATTATTGATTATTCTCTTTATGATGCTATAAATGCAGGCTTTACCAAAGTGGTATTCATCATCAGAGAAAGCTTTAGAGAAGATTTTGAGAATGTTTTTAGGCCAAAGTTAGAGGGTAAGATTGAGGTAGAATTTGTTGCGCAGAATCTTTCAGATTTGCCGGAAGGCTATGAATTGCCAGAAGCAAGGGAGAAGCCATGGGGAACAGGCCATGCGGTTCTAGTTGCGAAAGATGTAATTGATGGTCCTTTCGCGATTATCAATGCCGATGATTATTACGGACAAAGCTCCTATTCGACATTGATAGACTTCTTTGCCGATGAAAGTGATCCGAACTATTGCATTGTTGGTTATTTGTTGAAGAACACTTTGTCGGATCATGGAGATGTGAATCGAGGAGTATGTATGCAGGATGAAGAAGGATATCTTGAGAAAATTGTAGAAACACTTAAGATTTCCAAACATGATTCAAATGGCACTGGAATCTTTACAAATGATCAGGGAGAGCAAGAAAAATTAGCTCCGGAGACTCTGGTATCGATGAATATGTTTGGTTTCAAGAATGATTTCTTTGAAGTAGGAGGAAACTACTTCAAGACTTTTTTGGATGAGTCTTTGTTGATTCCTAAATCCGAATTTTTTATCCCATTGGTTCTGGATAAAATGATCAATGCAGGAGAAAAGAGGGTGAAGGTGCTTACTTCAGATTCTGATTGGTTTGGTGTAACTTATAAGGAAGACAAACCGCATGTAGTTGAAAAAATCAACAAATTACTGGCTGAAGGTAGGTACCCTGCTAATCTTTGGGCTTAAAATAGGGTAAAAAAAAAGAAGCCACCCGGGTGGGTGAGCTTCTCCTCAAACCAATATGAAAAAACTACTTCCGCTTTTAAGACGGAAATTCTTCTTTGAAGTCATCTTTTTAATTGTTAAATAGCTGACAACATAATATTAACGTAAAAATAGAGAAGAAGTATATAAGAAATGATTAATTATCTGTTAATTAATCTATAGCGACATGAGGGTTGATAGCATATCTGCCTCTCTCATTGAGGTAAAGTTCGCCTAATTGATGGATTGGGTCATGTTCAAATACAATCAAAGCCTTTTCTTGACTAAGTACCAAGTCGTAAAATGCTTTTCTTTCTTCCATGGACTTCAGCGGTCTGATATCATAACTCATAACATAGGGTAGACGCACATGATGCATCGATGGTAACAAATCTGCTGGAAAATAGAGTTTTGTCCCATTATCTAGGGTTATTTCAGGAACCATCATAGCCTCAGTGTGTCCGTAATAGAACCTCATTGTAATGCCAGGCAACCATTCATAACCCTGAATGGTGGGAATGAATTTCAATAAGCCTTGATCTTTTAGGGGCACAAAGTTTTCTTTAAGAAAAGAAGCTTTTTCTCTTGGATTGGGAGTATAAGCCCAGTTAAAATGCTGTTCATTGGACCAATAAGTCGCATTTGGAAAAGTAGGAAGTATGTTGCCTTCTTGGTCATTATACAAAGCACCACCGCAGTGATCAAAATGTAAGTGTGTCAATAAGACGTCAGTTATGGTTGTCGGATCTAGGATTCCATCTTCAATATTCTGATGAATATCTCCATCGTGCGGATGAAAATGTGAAAGAAACTTTGCTCCTTGCTTTCTACCTATTCCAGAATCAATCAAAATTTTTCGATCACCAGTTTCAACGATGATCAGTCTTGTGGCCCAGGTGCACATGTTGTTTTCGTCAGCTGGATTTTGTTTGTTCCACATTGATTTAGGTACGACGCCAAACATAGCGCCTCCATCTAGTTTGAACTTGCCGGATTCTAAAATCGATACCTTCATTAGTAGCCGATTTTTGAAGCCGGTTCAGTCAGTGATTTTTTGAGGGCAATCATTTCTAGCACTGTTGCTGCTGCTTCATGTCCTTTGTTGCCATGCTTTCCACCTGATCTATCAAGTGCTTGTTGCATGTCGTTAGGTGTCAGCAGACCAAAAGTACATGGCTTACCAGAAACCAATGAAAGTTGCGTAAGGCCATTTGCGACAGCGTTATTGATATACTCGTTGTGGCTGGTTTCCCCTTTGATTACACAACCTAGTGCAATGATCCCATCAAATGATTCAGTTTGTAAAAGCATTTTGGATGCAACTGTTAATTCAAAAGCCCCAGGCACTTGTATGACTTTGATGTTGTCTTCTTTTACCCCAGCTTCTATTAAGGTTTGTTTTGATCCTGATAATAGGGCTGAAGTAATTTCTTCATTCCATCTAGCAACAGCAATTCCAATTTTATAAGATTGGCCATCAGGCAATTCAGCATGGTCCGATAAGTTTGTTTTCTTCTTGGTCATGCCCAAAAATAAGAAAAGCCTACATCATGAGATGCAGGCTTTTCTATTATTATTTCTTTAATTTGTTTATTGCACTTGAGCAATAAATCTATCAATATCGGCTCCTTGCGAAGATTCGCCATATTTTTCTTTGATCTTGGTATAAGCAGCCAGTGCTGCTGCGTTGTTGTTGTTTCTTTGGTGAAGCATCCCTGCTTTTTTCCAATAGTAAGGACTTAAAAAGTCGTTGTCTTCAGTTGCTGCCGCTTTTTCATATAAACTTACAGCTTTGTCTAAATTGCCGTCTTCTGCATATGCATCTCCCAAAGCACCCCATTTGGTTATAGAAGTCACTTCATCATGCGCTTTGTACGCTTCTAAATAGCTAATGGCATCTTTGTGTCTTCCAAGATTCAAGTAACTTACTCCTGCATAATATTTGGCCAAGTTTCCAGCCTTAGTACCATTGTACTTGTCAATTACATCTAAGAAACCATCAAATCCACCTCCAGGATTCTCTAGTGCCAAAGCAAAAGAATCTCTTGCAAACTGTGCCTCTGCTTTGTAGATGGCATTGGCTGCTGCCTTTTCTTTCGGGTTTTTGAAAGCGTACTTGTAAATGAAGAAAGCAGCTACTATCAAGGCAATTATACCTGCAAGTGCGATTAACTTCATTTTACCATCATCCTTTAAGGATGTGGTAGAGCCTACAGAAGTTGTTTCATTTTGTACTTCTACAGTTCCTTCTGATGCTTCAGAATCTTGTCTTACTATTGATGCCTCGTCTTTGGGCGTGAATGTTTTTCTTCTCTTTGCCATTATGTGCTTATTCCAAAATTTGGGCAAAAATAAGTAAACTTAGGGGCTATTGTAATAATTTGACCCTAAAAATTACTTTTTAGCGGATATATATCATGGACGAGGGCTTGTAAAGAATAAATAAGTCCAATTAGTCCATAATAAATGGATAATCCTTTTGAACATAATTATCGTTGTAAAGATCAGAAGCCAATGGTAGCGGGCTTTCATCAGCAAATTTCATTGCTGCTGCGATTTCCGTTTCAATGTCTGCTTTGATCTTATCGATTTCTGCTTGAGTCGCAATTTTATTATCAATGATGTTCTTTTCGGTGATATTGATAGGATCTTTCTCTTTGTAGGCATTTAATTCGTCCTTAGATCTGTATTTTCCAGGATCAGATACTGAATGACCTTTGTATCTGTAGGTTTTAATTTCTAGGAAATAGGGTCCTTTTCCAGCTCTGATATGTGCAGCAGCTCTTTCGATGCCTTCATGTACTGATTCTGGTCTCATTCCATCAATGGCCTCAGATGGCATATCAAATGCTGACCCAATTCTGTACATTTCGGTTACATTACTGGTTCTTTCTACAGATGTTCCCATCGCATAACCGTTGTTTTCTACTACAAATAGTACGGGTAGTTTCCAAGTCATTGCCATGTTGAATGATTCATACAAAGCACCTTGTCTAGCAGCTCCATCACCAAACATGGTCATAGAAATGTTGTCAGTACCTCTGTATTTTTCTGCAAATCCAATTCCAGCTCCGATTGGAATCTGAGCTCCAACGATCCCATTTCCTCCAAAATAGTTGTGTTCCTTTGAAAAGAAGTGCATTGAACCACCTTTTCCCTTCACACAACCTGTTGATTTTCCGTACAATTCAGCCATACAACTGTTAGAATCTAATCCTCTAGCTAAGGCTACACCGTGTTGTCTGTAAGCAGTTACCAATTTATCTTCAGGTCTTAAAGCCGTTGCAATTCCTCCAGCAATGGCTTCTTGGCCAATATATACATGGCAAAAACCTCTGATTTTTTGGAGTGAATAAGCATATAATGCTTGTTCTTCAAATCTTCTCACTCGGAACATTACTTCAAACCATTTTAAGTAAGTCTCTTTACTGTGTTGCTTACCACTTGTTGAAGATGAGGTTCCGTTGCTACTTTTCTTTGCTATTGTTTCTGCCATTTTTCTTTATTTCAGTGCGTAAATTTAAGAAAATTCTCCTTTTGATGTGTGTTATAAGTACCTCAATTAGACATTTGTTTAAAAGCAATGGTGCCAACATTTGTTCTTAAAAGCTTAATTTCGGCTTTAGATGAAAAAGAAATTTCAATTAAAGGACATAGAACTAACGAATTTCAAGAAATATGGTTCTGTTAAATTGTCCTTTGGTTCGCATCTTAACGTGATCACGGGGCAGAATGGTGTAGGTAAAACAAGTATCCTTGATGCAATTCGTCTTTTATTGTTTGGGAAGATTTATTTTTCAGGATCTGACAAGTCTTGTATTTCACACGATGCAGATTTTTTACGCGCTTCCGCAAATGTTGTTGATCATAATGACGACTTACATACCATTGTCGCAAAGCTCCAAAAATCAAAGTCAAAGATCATTGAGCATGATGGAATTAAAGTCAAAAAATTATCTGAATACTTGGGCCAGTATTTATCTGTTTGTGTATCCCCCGATGATATAAAATTGGTGAATGGATTGAGTAGTGATCGTCGAGAATTTATTGATCAAGCGATTGTTCAGTTTGACAAAACATATACACAACATTTAATTAAATACATCAAAGCAGTAAAACAAAGAAATGCTTTACTCAAACAGTTTTTGAAATCAGGAACTTACGATCAGAAGTTGTTGGTGGCTTACAATAAGATGATGATCGAAGCTGCCCCTTATATCCATGAAGCTAGAAAATCTTTCATGGAAGAATTCAAGAATTATTTTGTTGCAAGCTATGAAGAAATTGCCCCTGATTCGGAAGTGATTGATTTGGTGTATCAGTCAAAATTAAGTGATAAGTCGATGGATGAATTGCTTGAAGAGTACGAGCAAAAAGACCGTTATTCTGGTCGATCCAACGTGGGTATCCACAAAGATGAATTATCGATGTTGCTCAATGGTAATGAAATGAAATTATATGGATCGCAAGGACAGATTAAGTCTTTTGTTTTTGCCCTTAAAATAGCGCTCTTTGAATATTTTGTAAATAAAACTGGGCATATGCCGGTGCTTTTATTGGATGATATGTTTGATAAATTGGATCAATCGCGTGTTGAAAAAATCCTGTTGCAATTGAACGAAAAGTGGGGCGCTCAGGTTTTTATAAGTGATACTGATAAAGAAAGAATTACCAATTTCTTGATGGATAAAGGAGAAAAGACCAACCACCTTCATATATTGGAAGACCAAAGTATAGAATACTACCATGTTTAGAAAAAGAGAGCAGAAAATAGACGATATCATGAGGTCGATCATGAAAGAGAATTCAAGGTTCTCAGATGGATTGCAAAAACAAAATATTGCTTCTATTTGGTCTGCTGTGCTTGGTAGTACGATTGCGCATTATACAAGTTCCATTAGGCTGGATAAAAAGACCTTGTATGTAAAAATTAGTTCAGCCCCGTTAAGAAACGAACTGATCTATGAAAAGGAAAAATTGATTGCCAAACTCAACCAAGAATTGGTTCATCGTAAGATAGATGAGTTGGTTATTCGATAAATAAAAAAGTCCGACTGTTGAATAACGGTCGGACTTTTTTATTATATCATTTACACTATGCTTTAGGCATGGTTTTTTTATTCTTTTTTACCTTCTTTTTTCCTTTGACTGTTGCCGCTTGTTTCATCGCATGGTATGCATTTACAACACCTCCACTTACACTCAATGTAGAAAATGAAGCTTGTTCGTCTGTACCTGGCACATTGACTTGGTCATTCAATTTGACCGAACTTTCCATCAAGATTGTTTTTACTTGAGTAGCAGTCAAAGAAGGGTAGTAGGATCTAAGAATAGCAGCAACACCAGCTACTACTGGCGCGGCCATACTCGTACCTTGAAGAGGACTGTATTCATTGTTTGGTAATGTGGAATAAACAGCCATTCCTGGAGCAAAAATATCAACATTGTCTTGTCCATAGTTTGAAAATGGAGCAGACAAATCTTCACCTTTGTTGTAAGATAATGCACCTACTTCCATCCATGTTTTTGCAACTTTGGATTTGAATAATTTTTTCTTCATATAAGTATCATTCGGGAAGTTGTCTGTTGTGTCGTTGTTCTGAGCTGAGTTACCAGCAGCATGTACAAGCAATACGTCATTCTTTACAGCATGTTGTATTGCCTCATCTACAACTTGTTTATCCCATTTGTATCCTTTTCCAAAACTCATATTGATGATGCTAGCTCCATTATCAACAGCATAGATAATTGCATTGGCTACATCTTTATCTCTTTCATCTCCATCCGGTACAGTACGTATAGACATGATTTTTACATCTGCTGCTACTCCATCCATTCCTAGATCATTGTTTCTTACCGCACCGATAATTCCTGCAACGTGTGTTCCGTGAAGAGCATCTGGTCCTTCAACGTCATTGTTGCCATAATATCTTTCACGTTGATTGTTGTAATCGTCTCCGATTACCCCTCTTGGGTTGAAGTCAGTATTGTAGGCGTATTCAAGTTGGTTATTGAATCTTTCTTTGGCTCCATTGAATTGATCGATCAATTCGGTTCTTAAGTTTTCAACTGTACCGATTTGTTCTCCTTGGTTCAGAGCTTCCATAACCATGTTTACTCCGATCATCAATCCTGGATCAGACGCTTGGTCAAGCGCTTCAATATTTTCTTTGTTGATGTCTTTTCCATCTAGTGCTGTTTCTAGTGCATCTACAGCATTCATGATCATTGTTTCAGTCTCACCAATCCTACCAAGTCTTTCTTGTGCACTTGCTCTGCTTGATTCAACTTCCTCTTTTACTTTCTTGTAAACCTTAAAATCATCCATTTGATTTTTAGAAAGTTGTGATTCTGTAGCATTTTCAAATTTGTACATATACTTTTTATACAATCTTGTTGCTTCATATGTATCGTGGTTTACATTGCCTTTTGGTCCTCCGATAAAATTCCATCCATTGACATCATCGATATAACCATTTTTGTCATCATCAATTCCATTTCCTGGAATTTCACCATGATTTACCCAGACATTGTCTTTGAGATCTTCATGTTCAACATCTACTCCTGAATCGATAACTGCGACGATTACTGTTGAGCTCTCCTTGCCTTTTGCAAGTTTGTAGGCATTTTCAGTTGATACACCGTTATATCCTTGGTCTTGACTTAAGTGTATCCAGTTTGTTGGTGCTTGCGCAAATAGGCCAACTGTGAAAATTGTGCATAATGCACTAAATACTATATTTTTCATGAATATTATTTGTTTGTGCCGCTAAGTTAATACTGATATAGTTGTTGTGCATATTATTAGTAAAATTCTAACGTTTATTATACTGTGTAAGACCTTTGGTCATATTATATAAAATAATAATATATATTTGTATCATATTCATATGCATATGAGAAATTTAGTCATTTTAATCGTCATTATCTGTTCAATATTGCCATCAGCATTGGCTCAAAAGCCTTATTGGGAACTTGGATTTGGAGGCGGAATCAGCTCTTATTGGGGTGATTTAAATTCGGAATCACTTGCAGATAACTTCATGAATATGAATCCTGCAGGAAATGCATTTCTAAGATATAACTATGGAAATATTTCAGGAAGGGCTGTTTTAACAATAGGAAGATTAAAAGGAAGCGATGAAAACTCGATTGATCCTGGGCGATTGATGCGGAATTTGTCCTTCTTTTCACCAATAACAGAGTTGTCCGTGCTTGCAGAATACAATTTGTTTGAATTTGATCCTACTGACAATGAGTCCTTTTTCACCCCTTATGTTTTGGGTGGAATTGGAGTATTGAAATTTGATCCTAGAACAGAATACAATGGTCAGACCATTGTATTGCAGCCTTTAGGTACTGAAGGACAAGGGCTGGAAGGTAATCCAGATAGATATAATCTAGTAACCTTGGCAATACCTGTAGGTGCGGGATTGAAATTTCGGTTAACAGATAACCTGATCGGATCCATTGAAATGATTGGAAGGGCGACATTTACAGATTATTTGGATGATGTGAGCACTACTTATGCAAATTACGATGACCTCTTGGCCAATAATGGTGAATTGAGTGCTTTCCTTTCGCAAAGGGTGGATGAATTTCTAGGAGAAGCTGAAGGATCGAATGCAGGTATTACCAATGGTACAAAAAGAGGAGGCTCTGAGGTAAATGATTATTATTTTTCCTTTATGATTAACCTTTCTTATAATCTTGGTCGTAAATTGACGCTTGGAGGAAGAAGTTCAAGAAAAGGAGCTTCTTGTCCAAAGTTCTAATGAAGCAAGAAGATCTATTATTACCAAAGGCTATTCTTAAAAAATATTGGGGTTATGATGATTTTAGGCCCAAGCAAATTCCTGTAGTTTCTTCTATTTGTAGCGGACAGAATACATTGGCCGTATTACCGACAGGTGGTGGTAAATCCATATGCTATCAAGTACCAGCCATTTATTTTCAACACTTAACAATTGTCATATCTCCCTTGATTGCATTGATGATCGATCAAGTTAAAGCGTTAACCGATAGAGATATTTCTGCCGCGGCTCTTCATGGAGGAATCGCAACCCAATTACAAAACGAAATCATTCAAGAAGCAATCAATGGTGAATTGAAGTTGCTTTACATTTCTCCAGAACGATTGACATCTAAGTCATTTTTGCAAGGGCTCTCTAAAATGCAGTTGAGTTTGATAGCGGTTGATGAAGCGCATTGTATTTCTCAGTGGGGTCATGATTTTAGACCAGCCTACAGACAGATAAGTTCGCTTCAAGAAATGTTTCCATCTGTTCCGTTGCTTGCGGTAACAGCTACCGCCACTGAGCAAGTTCAAAAAGACATCGTTGAAAATTTGAAATTGGTGGATACAACGATGGTAAAGTTTGCATCGAGGAGAGAAAATCTCTCCTATCAAGTGATTGATACGGAAAATAAGAATGGAGTTTTGTTGAGTATTGCCTTGAGCAAGCCGGATGTATCCGGAATTGTCTATGCAAGAAGTAGAAAGCTGGTAGGAAAAATAACTCAATTCCTAAAAAAGAGAAAAGTAAAGGTAGCGGCTTATCACGCTGGTCTGGATAACAAAACCAAAATGAAACATCAGCAACAGTGGATCGATGGTAAAATAGATTTGATTGTTGCAACCAATGCATTTGGAATGGGAATTGATAAATCCAATGTTCGCTATGTAATTCATTTTGATTTGCCCCCCAATTTGGAAGAATACATTCAAGAAGCCGGACGGGCTGGAAGGGATGGAATGTTGAGTGAGGCCATCATATTATTAGATAAAGGGGATGTGGAAGAAAAGAAACGTGATGTTGAAAAAACGTATCCGCCTATTCATTTGATCAAGGATACCTATAAATCATTGGCTTCACATTATGGTCTCGCCGTTGGGGAAAAAATGCCATTTGCAAAGTCCTTTCAATTGTTGGTCTTCTGTGAGCATTATGGTTTGCCAGTATTGCCGACCTACTATGCGATCAAGATGTTGGACAAGATGAATTATATTCTGATGACAGATAGTTTTTATCATGCATCAACTTTGCAATGTAATAAGGATCAACTAGATGTTTTTTTGAATGGAAGAGGAAACGATATGGAAAGAGATCTGATTGGTAAAGTGCTAAGGATATACGATGGAATTTTTTACAAACGAGTCAAAATTGATGAAGATTACCTGTCGGAGAAATTGGTAATAACCATCCCAGAGGTAAAGCAAAGTTTGAAGAAATTGGATGCTATGAAAGTCATTCAATATGAAGAAGGTGGAGATATTCCAAAAGTGAAAGTTCGAGGTCCAAGATTACACAGTGATAAAATAAAGATTTCAGAATCTATATACAGTGAGCGAAAGCAAAGTGCATTTGATCGATTGGAAGCTTTGGAAAATTATCTTGAAGGGGAAGGCTGTCGCCAAATTGTAATAGATCGATACTTTGGATTTGAAGGTGAGGAATGTGGGAAATGTGATGTGTGTAAAAAGGCACGTGATGGAGGAAAGCGCGACCATGTTTTTTTAAAGGAAAAGGTAATTGGATTGTTGAAAAGAGAGGTAAATACATTGGAGGCTTTGATTGAGCAATTTAGTGAGATCGAGCGTAAGGAATTGGTGACTGTGTTGGAGCAGATGGAAGCGGATCGGGTGATTTCTATAGTTTCTAACAATGTTATTTTGGAACGATGAGTGTAGGGAGTAAACATATTGTTATCTGTTCGACGAGTCTTGCGGAGTATGATCGACGGATCCAGCGTATTGCAAAGACTTTGAGTAGCGGGTATGAAGTAGGGTGGATTAGTAGAGGATCTTTGTCCGTTGATTGGTTGACACATCGAGGACTAAACCCAATCTTTGGAAAGGGTTTTCTGTTTTATGCTTTTTTTAATATTCGCTTGTTCTTCAAGCTTTTGTTTGTTAAATCTGACATCATTTGTGCTGTTGATTTGGATACGGTTTTGCCTTGTTATTTGGTGGCAAAGCTGAGGAGAAAAACTCTTGTGTTTGACGCTCATGAATATTTTGTTGAAGTTCCTGAATTGGAGGGAAGAGATTTTGTGAAAAACTTTTGGGTGCGCATAGAAAAATTCTGTTTGAGTAAAAATAAATACAACTATACGGTAGGACCAGAACTCGCAAAAATATTTGCCGAAAGGCTGGGACAGAAATATGAAGTGATCAAAAATGTCCCGTTTAAAAGCAAGCAAAAGATTGAAAAGAAAAGTGATGGAAAAACGATGGTGTATCTGGGGATGGTCAACGAGGGTAGAGGAGTAGAATTGGCCATTAAATCTTTGGTAGAATTGACGGATAAAAAATTGAAAATAATCGGGAGTGGGGATGTTGAAGAAAAAATGAAAACACTCGCAAAAAAGTTGGGTGTTGAAGATCGCGTTGTTTTTAAAGGGTATGTTCAACCAGATTCAATTGAGCTCGAACTTTCGACCTGCTGGATTGCATTAAATATGCTAAATCCAATCTCAAAAAGTTATTACTATAGTTTGGCAAATAAATTCTTTGACTACATGCATGTTGGATTACCGACCGTAAATATGGCTTTTCCAGAATATCAGGCTATCAACGAAAATACGAAGTCGGGTGTCTTGGCTTCAGCATATACATCGGATGCGTTGATTGAGGCAGTACACAAACTAGAGGAAGGAGCTTTTTATTCTGCGTGTGTAGATAATATGATGGCTTCAAAATACTATTATAGTTGGGATAATGAATCTAAGTCCTTGCTGGATTTTTACGCAGATATTGTAAAAATATTAAATATTAAAAATTGATAATATGCTTTTTCAGCATGTAAATTTTGCTAGTTTTGGGTTCTTCAAAACAAGGATACGTGAATCAAACAATTTCAAGTCTAATCAACCAAGAGCTTAATCGCCAAAGAAGAGGGGTAGAACTCATTGCTTCTGAGAACTTTACGAGTCAAAATGTGATCAATGCAATGGGAAGTTGCTTGACCAATAAGTATGCCGAAGGATACCCGGGAAAGCGGTATTACGGGGGTTGCGAGGTGGTTGATCAAATAGAACAACTGGCTATTGATTCCTTGAAAGAGCTTTTTGGAGCGGAGTATGCGAATGTGCAGCCTCATTCAGGGGCACAAGCCAATGCGGCAGTATTTCTAGCCTGCTTATCTGCTGGAGATACCGTATTAGGATTTGACTTGTCTCACGGAGGACATTTGAGTCACGGATCTCCAGTAAATTATAGTGGAAAAATATACAACCCAGTATTCTATGGGGTTGAAGAAGATAGTGGTTTGATTGATATGGATAAAGTGGAGGCTTTGGCCAATTTACACAGACCAAAATTGATTATTTGTGGAGCAAGTGCCTATGCTCGTGATTGGGATTATGCGCGATTCAGAAAGATTGCAGATGATTTAAATGCGCTGTTGCTTGCGGATATTGCGCACCCAGCTGGTTTGATTGCAGGGAAGTTATTGAATGATCCAGTTCCACATTGTCATATTGTGACGTCTACCACGCACAAAACATTAAGAGGCCCTCGTGGAGGAATTATCATGATGGGTAAAGATTTTCCAAATCCTTGGGGTAGAAAGACAAAAAAAGGAAATGAGATTATGATGTCTTCTATTTTAAACAGTGGCGTTTTTCCAGGCATGCAAGGTGGTCCTTTGGAGCACGTTATTGCAGCGAAAGCTGTTGCTTTCGGGGAAGCGCTTGATCCATCATTTGCAACATATGGAAAACAAGTTATTGCCAATGCTCAAGCAATGTCAAAAGCTTTCATAGCAAAAGACTATAAGATTATATCGGGAGGAACAGATAATCACCTCATGCTTATTGATCTTAGAAACAAAAATAGGACAGGAAAGGAGATAGAGAGAGCGTTGCAAGAAGCAGATATAACAGTCAATAAAAACATGGTTCCTTTTGATGATAGAAGTCCATTCGTAACTTCAGGGATAAGAATCGGAACACCAGCGGTAACGACCAGAGGTTTTGTGGAAAAAGATTGTGAACAAGTGGTAGAGTGGATTGATCAAATAGTGAATAATCCTGAAGATGAAGCGATGCTTGCTTCAATACGTTCTGAAGTAAACAAGCACATGGAAGCTTTTCCATTGTATTAATTTTCTTCCACTATTTTTTCCGGATAGAGTACTTCGTTTAGAAATAAGCCGTCAGGAGGTACAGATAGATCTTTACTGAATCTTCGTTGTTCTTTCATGGCAGTATGTATTTCAACTAAGTCAATAAGTCCATTCATATAGTTGAGGCACATTCCTACAATGAGTCTTACCATTCCTCTGAGGAATCGATTGGACGTTACATGATACACATAGTTGGATTCATCGATTTTCACCCATTTTGATTGAGTCAAAGAACAGATGTAGTTTTTAACTTCTGAGTTGCTTTTGCAGAGAGGAAAGAACTCTTCGTAGGCTAAGAGGACTTTTGCTGCTTCATTTAATTTGTCAAGGTCAAAGTTTTTCTTCGAAGGAATCTGGTAGCTTAAATGAAATGGGTTTTTGTCTAGACTTAGGTTGTAATTGTAGCTACGTTGATACGCATCAAACCTTGCGTGTGCTTCTGCCTGCACCTTTTTTATCTCCAGGAATGCAAGATGTGAACCACTCATTCTATTGAGTTTGTACAATAGATTTTCAGTTGTTAGAATGGAGGGAATGTCAGCATGGAAATAATACGTTGAAGCATGCACACCAGCATCTGTCCGACCACATCCAACTACTTCAATATTGTCTTGAAATAGGGTAGCAAAAAGTACTTCAATATCATCCTGGATGGTAGGAGCATTGGGTTGTTTTTGCCAGCCGCTATGGTTGGTGCCATTGTAAGCTATCTTAAAAAAGAATCTTTGCTTCAAGCAGTTATTTGGTTTTGATGATCTTGACGCTTTCTTTACCTGCATTCAAGAAGTATACTCCTGGATTTAGGTTTTCGATGTTCATGTATTTTTTACCGCCAGTAGCTTCAATGGTTTGAATTTTTCTTCCATACAGATCGTAAAGAAAGAAAGTCATCATGCCTGTTGCGTCCCATTCTAAAATCAGCTCATCAAATGCTGGATTGGGATATACTTTTAGGTCGTAAGTGATTAGATCATCTGTTGGCAAAATTTGTAAACAGAAATCCTCGTTAGGATTTAATTCGATATAATCACCTGGTGTCAAATCACGATTTTCAAAACCTTCAAAATTTAATGGATACCTGTCCATTCTAAATGTAAGATTGTTATTGATGGATAAAACATCACCTTGGGACGCGATTGTTTGGCCCATTGTTGGTGTTTTGTATTCCCAAACGATTCTGTTATCAGGAGTTAACTCAAATGAGTATCCAAACCTTCCAGAAGTAATCAAGTAGTTGTCGTTGTTCAATACTTGAAGACTTGAAAGTCCAGACGAAAATAGTTCTTGGGGAACTGGATGCGTAATCGTGATATCGGTTGTTTCAGGAAGGAATTTGCCATTTTCAATTCCAAAAGCATTTAAGTACATATCAAATGCTGGTGTCATGATATTTGCTGTGCTAAAATCTGCACCAACTCTATTGTTGAAAAAGCCAATCTTACCAACCATCGGATGCCAAGGATCAAGAAAGTCCCCAATATAATGCACGTCGTGTTGGAAAAATAGTAATTGATCATCCTCTGTGCCTTGATCATACGCTGCAGGATTTCCCCATCTATAGAGGAGATCTCCACCTCGATTACCAAAGCCACCATTGCTACTAGCTGCTTCCTCTGTTGTAGTGCTATGATCTATGATCCAAAACTCTCCAAAGGACGGTACTGACAAAAGTATGTGGTTATTGAGTGGATCAAAGTCAATCGAATTACAATGCATCCAATCTGCTATTCCATCACTAGTATCATAGTTGAAATTTATTTTTTCTGGGTGATCAGCAACCACACCAAAGTTTGGTTTTGTGCTATCGAAGTCCTGAATTAGATGATCGATGGCTCTCCATCTCCAAACAATCGAGTCTTGATTAGGGTCATATTCCAATATTTGATCTGGCCAAACTTGATTTTGAACAATAAGATTAGTATCTCGCCCTAAATCAATAGCTTCTTCTCGCGTAAGAACTTCCCAAGCGATCATGATTACATTGCCATTAGGCAATAATTCTATATCGTGATGTAATCTTTCGGTATCCGTGTTAAGTCCAAAACTCCAAAGAACATTGTTGTCCCAATCTTTCATTTCTACGAAGTGTCCTCCACCTCCTGCCCATATCGCATCTTGGGATATATCAGCATTTCTCTTGGATATAAGCACATTTCCTTGCTCTGTTAAGTATGCAGTATTTCCAGGTCTGAATGATGCGTCATCTTCCCAAGTGTGTACTTTCTGTCCACAATTATCGATCAAAAACACAGTAGATTGATTATGCGGAAATATCAGGTTATAGCCATCATAGGAATTCCATGGTTCGTAGGATAACAAACCCACCGTATTCTGAGTAAATGCAGAAAAGGAAAGACAAAAAGCTACGAGGGTTGTAAATATTATCTTCATAATTTTATGATTGTTTGTGTTTGTGTTTTTTTATTTTTTTGATCTAATATTTTGACTAAATAAATTCCTTTACTATTCGCCTCAATATTTATTTCTGTTGATCCTGAAACTTTGTCACAAGATAGTCTTTGCCCAATCTGATTGAAAATTTCTACTTGATATTCTGAATTTGTTGGGAAGTCGATGTTTATGTTGTCAGTAAAGGGATTAGGGTAAATACTATATTCAATTTGATTTAATTCATCTTCAAGGCTTGTGGTTAGACAATCCGTTGGATTGGGGTCCAATTCGATTTGAGCTATTGGTGATACATCTCTGCCATCAAAAGCAGGGTAGTCGTAACTGTATCTTCTGACTTTAAAGAGTTCACTTCCAAAGCTTTCTTCACCTTGTTCGATGGGTCCAAAAAAGGCTACTGGATTTCTGTAACTCCAAACCACATTTTCATTTTGGTCAACCTCAAAAATCAATGCTTCTTGGCCATTGGCAATCAATGTATTTCCGTTGGATAGTCTTTGGGTACCAGAAATTCTGCCTGAAAAGAAGTCCTCAGTTAATTCTTGCGGGTAGACCCACAGACTCTCATCTGCACCAAATGTACCTTCTTGGTTTAATTCATAAAATCCATCGGCGTCAGGATCTGTAATGATTTCTTCAATTGTACTTGCTAGTGTATTGCCTGGTCTACCTGCTCCATTATTGAATACGATGATATTGCCTTGGCCGGGAAATCCTTTTTCAATCCATTGGGCGTCGTGTTGGCCAAATAGTTTTCTGTCTTGAGGAGTGCCTTTGTTGTATGCTGCTGGATTTCCCCACCGGAAGAGAATGTCACCACCTTTTCCATAAATACCTCCTGTGCTTCCAGCTGCTTCTTCAGTCGTTGTGCTATGATCAATTATGTAAAACTCATTGAAATTTCTGGAATTAATACATATTTGATCAAGTTCTGGATTATAGTCAATGGAGTTCATATGCATCCAATCGGCAGAATTTAATCCAAAAGGAAAATTGATATTTAGTTTTTCTGGATGGTCGTGGATGACGCCAAAATTTTCTTTTTCGGAATCGAAGTCTTGGATCATGTGGTCCCATGCATTCCATTCCCAAACGATCTCAATTTGGTCAGTTCCCACTGGTTTGATTTCATAAATTTGCTCAGACCACAGTGTTTGACTTCCAGGAATAAAGCTGGTGTCTTTTCCCATTTGTATGGCTTCATTTGCACTATGTAAATCCCAAAGAAGCACTAGGAAGTTGCCGTTTGGCAACACAGCAAGGTCATGGTGAGAATTTTGAATCGAAGTAGAAAAATCGTAAGACCAGATCAGCTCGTTTTCCCAATTGATCATTTCGACTCTGCCACCACTTCCACCGGCAACCAGTTGGCCAGAAATTCGGGCAGCTCTTAGCAGTGTTCCGTCTTCCATCAAATATGCCATCAGTCCAGGCCTAAATTCTGATTCCCATGAATGCACTTCAAATCCACAATTGTCTATGAGGTAAGTATAGTTGCTATTGACCGGTGCAAACAAAGTATATCCTTCATCGCTGGCGGTAGAATATTCGAGAAGGCCTACAGTATTCTGACTGTAAGATTTATTTGCCTTAAAGGCAAATATTGTTAGGCAGAGTATAAGACAGGTTTGTTTCAAATCTATGCGGTTTCGATCCCCAAAATACAAACAATGTCGTTTAAAAACGGTTGATTTTCCGGATAAAAAGATATATTGTCTTCAATCAACATGTGAAATGATAATTATTGATTATTTTCAAAATCAAATAACAAGAAGATGCGAACTTTACTAGTATTTATATTTGCCTTGAGCACGATATCTTTAATCGGACAGAATGGTTATGAATTAAATCCATGTGGTACTGAACCGTATAAATCGCCTTGGTTAAAGCAGTACCAAAAGAACAAGGATGCTTATCCGACAAAAGTGGAAGGAGAAGTTTATGTTCCATTGAATGTCGCCGTTGTTGGTACGGATGAAGGGGCAGGACGATTTTCAGAATCTAGACTTGTTGAATCGCTATGTACATTGACCAATGATTTTGATGGTACAGATATTTTTTTCTATCTGGAGACGTATCGTACGATTTATGATTCAGAATTTTTTGAACACAGTAATGTTTTAGAAGGAGCAGCAAAGATGTTTGAATATGATTCAGAGAATGCTATTAATTCTTATTTGGTTGGAAGTCCTGCTGGGAATTGCGGGTACAATCTACCATATGCAGGGATAGCTTTGAGTAATTCTTGTGCATCACCTTCTGATCATACTTGGACGCACGAGTTGGGTCATGCATTTTCATTGCCTCATCCATTTATTGGATGGGAAGGGGGTGCAGGTTATGAAGGTGAGATTGGTCACAATTATGCTGATCCGGCTCCAGAGACGGTTTTGTATAATTATACTTTATTTCAAGACACCTTAATATTGGATACCTTAATAATAGATACTGCTTTTGTAGAATACCTTGATGGTTCAAATTGTCATATTGCAGGTGACGGATTCTGTGATACAAAGCCAGATTATTTATCAGTAAGATGGGCTTGTGATAGTAATTTTGAAAGCTTCAATGAACAGACAGATCCTTCTGGTGAAAAATTTAAATCAGATGCTACATTGTTTATGTCGTATGCGTTTGATGCATGTGCGAGTAGATTTAGTGAAGAACAAGTATTGGCAATGCATGCTAGCTTGGAAGAAGAGGATGGTGATATTATTTTGGCTCAAACTCCAGCGACAGGGGAGATTGTCGGCAACGGAGATATTCAATTGTATACGCCATATGATGCAGACTTAGATTACAAAGATATTGTTTTTAATTGGGGAGAGGTTGAGCATGCCGACTATTATCTTTTTCAACTTGGGTTGGGAGAAGGAATGTCTGTAATCTTTTTCGATACTATTGTACAAACAAGTAAAGTCGAAGTGGCAGAATTAAATTCAGCATTGCCTTTTTCTTGGGCGGTTACGCCATTTAGTGCTGTTGATTTTTGTGATCTTGAGTCTTCTGAAATCGTGGAATTGGAGTTGTCTGATGTTTCTTCTATAGATGACCAGTTGCTGGCTGATAAGGTGAAACTGGTTCCTAATTTATTGACTGATGATCAAAAGATTAGGGTTGAGTCAGAAGGATTAAATTTTAGTAGTTATGAAGTATATTCATTGGCAGGAAATATGATTCAAAGCGGTGATTTGCAAGGACAAGAAATCGAATTTCCCCAGAGGTTGCGAGAAGGGATGTATTTTGTAATATTAAAAGATGGGCCAGTAAAGGTTTGCCTTAAGTTTTTGCAACAATAAAAATGGGCCCAGGAATTAAACCAGAAAAGGCTGTCCAACTCAAAAAATATCTAAAGGGAGCTATATTTCCTGGAGATATTAATGAATTATCTACAAAATATTCTAAAGAATCATTTGATAAAAATGATTGTCTAAGTTGCGGTAATTGCTGTAAATCTAGTCCTCCGCTGATGGAAGAGGAAGATATACAGCGGATTGCTAAACATCTAAAAATAAGCAAGAAAGCATTTAAGAGAAAGTATATCCTGGAGGATATCAATGGAGATCAAAGTATGATCAATATACCCTGTGTGTTTTTGGAGTCGGATAATACTTGTTCGATTTATGAAATTAGGCCCAAGGCATGTGCTGGTTATCCTCATCTGGATGAAGGGAATTTTTTTAAATTGAGAGGATTACATGCTAAAAATGTTTTTTCATGCCCGATTGCGTATGAGGTAGTTGGTCGAATTCATAAATTGTCACAAAATCAAAATCCATAGAAATGGTCTACGAATTTAAAGGTTTCATACCTGTTGTACATGAATCCTCATTTATCCATCCTCAAGCAACGGTGATAGGAAATGTGCAGATAGGTAAAAATGTTTATGTAGGTCCTAGTGCAGTTGTCAGAGGAGATTGGGGAGGCATTATCATTCATGATGGCTGTAATGTTCAAGAAAATTGCACGGTTCATATGTTCCCTGGTATAACGATTCATTTGCATGAAAATGCGCACATAGGTCATGGAGCAATCGTACATGGAGCGACCATAGGTAAGAATGTACTAATAGGTATGAACTCTGTAATTATGGATAATGCCAGCATAGGTGATGAAAGTATTGTAGGCGCGATGACTTTTATAAAAGCAAATGCCATGATTCCAAATAGAAGCTTGGTTGTCGGCAATCCTTATAAAATCATCAAGCAGGTTTCAGATCAAATGCTTGATTGGAAAACAAAAGGAACCAAGCTTTATCAGACTTTACCGCAAGATTGCCACGACTCATTGCGAGCTGTTGAGCCATTGAGGTCTGTGCCTGATAATCAACCAACACAGGAGAGTTTATATAAAACTTGGAATGAAATTAATGAGGCATAATTACCTCAATAATTTATTCTTTTGTTTTAGGCGATCTTCCTCCTCCATCATTTGTCCCATCTTTTCACTCGCAGCAAAACTAGTAACCAATTGTGTCAACATATCTGAAGCGGCGGTAGGAGAGTTAGGAAGTAAAATAAGATTGCTGTTGGTTGATTCACCCATTGCTTGCATGGTATCGTAGTGTTGGGTGATAACAATTAGGGCAGATGCTTCTTGCGAATTGATTCCTGCATTGTTTAAAACTTCAACCGACTCTTCAAGACCTCTCGCGATTTCTCTTCTTTGATCGGCAATACCTTGTCCTTGAAGTCTCTTGCTTTCAGCTTCAGCTTTTGCCTTTGCTACGATCCTAATTCTTTCGGCTTCACCATCATATTCTGCTGCGATTTTTTCTCTTTCAGCAGCATTAATTCTGTTCATCGATTCTTTCACGAGGTGATCCGGATCAATATCAGTTACCAATGCTTTTATGATTCCAAAACCATAGGTATTCATCGCACCTTCAACTTCGGTTTTTATAGCAATGGCAATGTCATCTTTCTTGACAAAAACATCATCGAGTTTCATCTTTGGAACCTCAGCTCTTACGACATCAAAAATGTAAGAAGTGATCTGATCGTGCGGGTTCTCAAGCTTGTAAAATGCTTCAAAAACAGACTCCTTTAGTATCAAATACTGCACAGAAACCTTCATTTTGACAAAAACATCATCAAAAGTTTTTGTCTCCACTATTACATCTAGTTGTTGTATTTTTATGTTGACTCTACCAGCAATTCGGTCTACGATTGGGATTTTAAAGTGCAGTCCTGGCCATCTAATACTGTGAAATTTACCAAGTCTTTCAACAACGGCGGCAGTTTGTTGCTTCACAACGAAAAGACCTGACATTAAGATTAAAACTCCAAAGAAAATTAGAGGGATTAATAGCGGGTTGTTTAACAAATGTTCCATATTTATATGTGTTGGGTTTAGACCAAGATAGTAATATAATTTTGATATATTTGGTATTACCCCGATGAACCTAAAAACGACCAACTAATTTGAATGAGGGCTTTAGTTTATTGCATAATTTTCACACTATTGAGCCAATATGTTTGTGCTCAAGAATTTCATCAACAAGAGATTAATTTAAACATCTCTGGCTTCTATGGACTTGAAATATTTCATGGAGGAGGAGGGGTGAGCTTTGTTGATTGGGACAATGATGGATTTGATGATATTTCATTTGCAACCAATGATGGGCAGGATCCTTTCTTTTTTAAAAATACTGGTGATGGGTTTGAATTAGTTAATCCTGGTTTTGTGAGTAACACTTATGAGCAAAAGCAAATTCTTTGGATAGACTATGACAATGATGGTGATAAGGATTTGTATATCTCTTCATATAATGGTCCCAATTTTCTGTATGAAAATGACGGGAACATGAACATGACAGATGTCACTGCTGCTGTTGGTTTACCTACCCATGCTGAAGAGACCTTTGGAGTGACTTTTGCCGATGCAAATTTTGACGGATTCCTTGACCTTTATCAATCAAATCATGGTGTGAACGGAAGTCCTGGAGGCGTCAATTCTTTTTTTATTTATGATCCAAGTATCCATTCATATGTAGACGTTACTATTCAGTCAGGTACAGGCAATGGACAAAGGCTGACTTTTTGTAGTACTTTCTTTGATTTTGATAGAGATGGCGATTTGGATTTGTATATGGCCAATGACAAAGTTTCTCAGGAAAACAGCCTATATATGAGTATAGGAGGTGCCTCATATATTGATGTATCGGTTCCTTCTCAATCTAATGTTACGGTCAATGCGATGAATACAGCTGTTGGTGATTATAACAATGATGGCTACTTTGATATATACATAACCAATGACGATACAAATCCAGCTGTATTGCTAAAAAATGATGGTGATAATACCTTTTCTGATGTAACTGTCGCAGCAGGAGTAACGTTTGACAAGAATGGCTGGGCAGGAAATTTCCTTGATTTTGACAATGATATGGATTTAGACTTGTATGTTGCTTCTTATGATTCAGGGGGTAATAACCCTTCGGCGATGTATGTCAACAATGGAAATGGAACATTTTCTGAACCTTTGGCATTGACTGGAGGTATAGGAGGCATGGATACTCTAGGGTCGCATGTTAATGCCTATGGTGATTTCAATAACGATGGTAAACTTGATCTAATTTCGAGTAGAATATTCGAAGAAAATTTTAGCTTATTTTCAGGTCAAACTGAAAATAGCAATAATTATATGGCTGTTAAATTGGAAGGAACCAATGCCAGTAAGGATGCTTATGGTACCATTATGGAAGTTTGGATAAATGGCAGTTCGAGAGTATATGCTACACATAGCACACATGCTTATCTATCACAAAATACTGATACTCAATTTTTTGGATTGGGAAGCAATAATTCCATAGATTCATTACAAATATTTTGGCCAAGTTCAACAGGACTAGAAACAATAATGGGCGCAGATCTAATCATTAATGGAGTAAACGAAATAACTGAAGGGTCAGGAGTTACCAATAGTTACACAACCAATTTATGTTTGGAAGAGCAAGAGATTTTAGTTAACCCAATCGCTTCTCAAGTATATGGAGCGACACAAGAAATAAGCTCTGCATCAAAAGTCCAAGCTGGCTCAGACGTTGAGTTCAAAGCTCTACAAAATATAACAATGGATATAGATTTTGAAGTTGAGCAAGGTGCAGTTTTTATTGCAGAAATAAATGATTGTAACAATTGATGAGATTTTTTATAGTCATATTATCCATTATTTTTTTTCTTCCTAGTATGCATTCGCAGGTGTTTTACAGACAAGAAAACAATTTAAATGTTGTTGGTCATTTTGGATCTGATATTTGGTTTGGTGGCGGAGGAGCAAGCTTTGCTGATTTTAATCAAGATGGTTTGGATGACATGACTTTTGGAACAGAATCTGGTCAAAATATTAAGTTTTTTGAAAATAAGGGCGATCATTTTGAATTGGTCACTTTCATCACAAATTCATTTGAAAATAGACAAGTAGTCTGGGTTGACTACGACAATGATGGTGACAAAGATTTCTTTGCCTGTGCGACCGATGGACCCAATCTTTTATATGAAAATAATGGAAATATGTCATTTTCTGACGTAACATCCCAGAGGGGATTGCCCATTGTTACCAAGTTTACCTCCGGCGCTACTTTTGCCGATATAGACGAAGACGGATTTCTTGATTTGTATATTTCTCAGTTTGAATTGCCAAATGGCGAAGAGAATGAAATGTGGAGATGGAATTCAATAACCAACCAATATGATGATTATACACTAATATCAAATACAGGGAATGGCATAAGAACCACATATTGTGCTTCTTTTTTTGATATGGATAATGATGATGACCTGGATTTATATGTTATCAATGACAATGTGAATCATGAGAATTCATTGTACATGAATACTGGTAATGGTTCTTTTATTGATGTGTCTGTTCCATCCATGACGAATATAGCGATAGAAGCAATGAATGCAGGTATTGGTGATTTCGATAACGATGATGATTTTGATATTTATATCACTGATAGATTTAATGCAGTTTTATTTCAAAATAATGGAAACAACACTTTTACCGACGTTACAGTAGCGCAGAATGCTGAAGCAACAGAATGGTCTTGGACAGGTAACTTTTTTGATTATGATAATGATAGAGATTTAGATCTATATGTAAGTAATGAGATAAGTGGTTTGGTTAATCGTTTTTTTGTGAATGACGGAACTGGTAATTTTAGTGAACCTTTGGCATCTGCTGGAGGACTTAATAATTCAGACAATATTGCCAGTTATACCAATGCCATTGGAGACTTTAATAATGATGGAAAGCAAGATATTCTTGTAAGTGGTCCAGGTACTGAAAACTTTAGATTGTATGCAAACCTAGAAGAGAGCGGAAACAATTTTGTAAAGCTTCATTTAAATGGTGTTCAGTCAAATATTGATGCCTATGGTGCCAAAATAGATCTGTATGTGAACGGTATGAAAACGATTACTCAGACACATAGTACTGTTGCATACAATTGTCAAAATAGCGATTATATAAATTTAGGAATTGGTCCCAATACTGCGATTGACTCTATTGTTGTCAACTGGCCTTTTGGTTCCAATGAAGATGTTTATTATAATTCCGATATTCTTATCAACGGAATGAATGAGATAACAGAAGGAGTAAGTGTGGTCAATAGCTATGCTACTCCAATATGTGTTGATAATCACAATGTTGAAGTAAATCCTGTGCCGAGTCAGACATATGGTACGGCATCTGTCTTAGAATGTAATTCAAATGTTTTGTCAGGGGCAAACGTCTTATTTCAGGCGAAAACGGAAGTAACATTAGAAAACGGTTTTGAAGTCAAACAAGGAGCAGTATTTGAAGCAGAGATAAAGCAATGTGGAAATTGAAAAAAATTTTAATAATATCATTTTTGATGTATTTCGGACTTACATTGATGGGTCAGGAATTTTATCCGCAAGAAAGCAATCTTGGAGTTTTAGGTGCTTTTGGACTTACTGAATTTGGTGGCGGTGGAGGTATTAGTTTTGTCGATTTTAATCAAGACGGACTAGATGACCTCACTTTTGGATCTGAGGCTGGAGAAGAGATTTTCTTTTATGAAAACAAAGGCGATCATTTTAAACTTGTCTCACCTCCATACGTTTCAGTTCTCGAAGAATCAAAACAGCTGGTTTGGGTGGACTATGATAAGGACGATGACCAAGATTTCTTTGTAACTACATTCAATGGAGAAAACTATTTGTTTGAGAATGATGGCAATATGAATTTTGTCGATGTAACTGATGCGCGGGGTCTTGCTAACACAGAGGCAGATACCTATAGTGCCAATTTTGGAGATCTTGACAAAGATGGTTGGCTGGATTTGTACATTGCACGTTATGGAGAAGAAATTATCGGCGATACAAATTCACTTTATAAATACAGTCCGCATGCAAATAAATATATCAACATTACACTTCCGTCTTCAACCAATAATGGATTTAGGGAAACCCTAGCAACTGCATTTTTTGATTTTGATCTTGATGGTGATTTAGATATTTATGTAGCCAATGATCGATCGATTTTTGAAAATTCACTTTATATGAATTTGGGGAATATGGTCTTTGTAGATGTGTCTGTACCAAGCATGAGTAATGGGGCTATTGATGCTATGAATGCCGGTGTATCAGATTATGACAATGATGGTTATTTTGATATTTATGTTACAAATACAAACACATCATTGATGTACCATAACAATGGAGACAATACATTTACAGATCAGGCGACGATGTCAAATACTGAATTAAATCGATATTCATGGTGTGGTACTTTCTTTGACTATGACAATGATGAAGATGATGATTTGTATGTGAGTAGTGTTTCATTAGGTCCTGCAGTCCCCAATGCCTTTTTTGTAAACCAAGCGGATGGAACATTTTCTGAACCATTATATTATTCTAATGGATTAGGAGGTATGGATACACTGGACGCATTTACCAATGTTGTCGGAGATTTTAACAACGATGGTAGGTATGATCTAGCAGTAAGTCGAGACTCTGATTTGGATTTTACCGTTTTTTCAAACAATGATGAAAATGGAAATAATTTCATAAAAGTAAAGTTAAAAGGAACAAATTCTAATACAGACGCCTATGGAGCATTGATAGAAGTTTGGAATAACAATGCAAAAAGGATATTTCAAAAACACTCTACCGTTGGTTATCAATCTCAGCATTCCAATGATATGATATTTGGGATTGGAAGTAATACATCGGTTGATTCTTTGGTAATTTTTTGGCCATACCAAAACGATAAAAGTGTGATTATTGGTTCCGATTTGTTGATCAATGGAACAAATGAAATTGTCGAAGGCAGTGGAGTAGTAGATAGCTACTTAACGCCGCTTTGTCTAGAAAATCACAACGTGGCAGTAAATCCGATCCCAAGTCATAATTATGGGGCAGAGAATATTTTAGATTCTAGCTCATTGATCTTAGATGGCTCCAATGTTTTATTTCAAGCAGTTGATATCATTGAATTAGATATAGGTTTTGAAGTAGAGGAAGGAGCAGAATTTGAAGCAGAAATTAATGTTTGCGGAAACTAAATACGTAAAATGAAACTAGTAAGCACCATTTTAGTAAGTATCATGATATTATGTTCTTTGCACGGTCAAGAATTTTATCACCAAAGTTCTGAAGTAGAAGTAGAAGGAACTTTTGGTTTTCCTATCTGGGACGGCTGCGGAGGTCTCAGTTGTGCAGATTTCAATGGGGATGGATTGGATGATCTTACCTTTGGAACCGAGCAGGGAGAGGATATTGTATTCTTAGAAAACAAAGGAGATAGATTTGAATTGGTGGATCCTCCATTTGTTAGCAATATTCATGAAACAAAACAAGTACTTTGGGCAGATTATGATGGGGACGGAGACAAGGACTTGATTGCAGCTACCTGGGATTCCTATGTTTACGTATATGAAAATGACGGTAATATGAATTTTACAGACGTGACAAGCGCTGTTGGTCTTCCTTTAACAATTAGAAATTCTTTTGGGGTAAATGTTACCGATTTTAATGGTGATGGTTTGGTGGAAATGTACATTAGTAATTATGGTTTGAATCCAGTTTTTGAAAACGAAATGTATACGTACAATGCCACAACACACGCTTTTGATGATATATCTTTAAGTTCAATGACTGATAATGGCCAAAGACAAAGTTTTACCTCCGTTGTTTTTGACTTTGATTTAGATGGGGACTTGGATTTTTACATTGCCAATGACAGACCATTGTTTGAAAACACCCTATATATGAATATAGGAAATTTGGTTTTTTTAGATGTCTCAGTACCTTCAATGACAAACATTACCATCGATGCAATGAATGCAGGAGTAGGGGATGCAGATATGGATGGGGACATGGATATTTATGTAACCAATGGAGTATCTCAAGGTGCTCCTTTATCTGCTTACCTCAGAAATAATGGTGTCTCAGGAGGTGGAGTGACTTTTACAGATATAGCTCAGACTAACGGCACTGAATTTGATCGTCTTGGCTGGGGTGGAATCTTTGTTGATATTGACAACGATAGAGATGAAGACCTTTATGTTTGTACTTCTTCAACAGATCCCAATGCATTGTTTATCAATGATGGAACGGGCAATTTTACTGAGCCTTTGTATGCAACAAACGGAATGCATGGTCAGGATACCCTTACTACCTTTTCCAATGGATATGGCGATTTTAACAATGATGGATTGATCGATCTAGTTTTGGGTCATGGTTATGTGTCAGATGATTTTAGTGTTTATTACAACCATGAGAAAAATGATAATAATTACATAAAACTACATATCGAAGGAACGAGTTCCAATATAGATGCTTATGGTACAAGGATCGTGACATGGATCGACGGAGTGTCTACCATCACAATGAAACATTCAACCAATGGATTCATTAGTCAACATTCTGACTATATCAATATCGGTATTGGTAACGCAACCTCAGTAGATTCCCTCAAAATTACTTGGCCTTACTTTGGCAGCAAAGAAACCATTTATGGTGCAGATATTCTTGTTAACGGAACAAGCCATATCTTGGAAGGTTCTGGAGTAGTGGCAACATATCAAAATCCGATCTGTAAGCCAAACCATTCATTGCAAGTAAATCCTATTGCTTCACAAAATTATGGGGCTTCGCAAAATTTAGATAGTCACAGTACCATACTTAGTGGGGCAGACGTACATTTTCAAGCTGAATCCCAAATTTCCTTGGACATTGACTTTGAAGTGGAGGCTGGGGCAGTTTTTGAAGCAGAAATTGATGAGTGCGGTAATTAGTCATAAATCTTGATGCCTTCCTTGTCCTGTAGCGACAAAATTATAAAAGTCAGTTACCCATAGATTCATGTGTTCTGAATTCAATCCATAGGATTTATTGATTTTATCGATCTCAGTCAAGACAGATTCATCCTTCAAAAGCAAGGTTCTAGTCGCCTTCATCAAATTTTTAAAAATATTCGGGTCATGGCTTTTCGGTACATTCCGTGCCTCGACTTTTATTAAAAATTGGCTGAAATTAAATCCATCATACAAGGGATACTTTTCTGGATAACAAAAAGCCAAGTAGGCAAACACAAATCGCAAATCCCCATGAAAGTGTGTCGATGCCTTCATGTCATTTCGTTGGACAATTTGTAACATTTGATCTATGTGATGAATAAATCGATTGACTCGAAGATTAAGATCTTTGTCCTCATTGAGTAAGTCTTTGAAAATAGATCTCATGGTTTCTCTTTCAACATCGATGAGTTGAAGCATCATTTCTTTAGGGAAATAATTTTCTCGTTTCCAGAGTCTCAACGACTGGTCGCTTTGGAAGCACTTATCAAACATTTGACGAAAGTCCAATTCCTCTATGTCCCAATTTTCAATAAACCCATCCATCACCTGCCACAAGTAGCCTTGATCAAAAGAATCCATTGATTGAAGATATGTGGCGTATTCTTGAAGATTTTGCTGGATTAATTGAACTTTCATAGGTAAAATGTGCCCGAAATGGCCTTTAAATTGATGATCTGTGTTAATAAGTTTTAAATCTGCCGCAATTTAAAACAAGCTTTTTGCATCTTTGTATCTTGTTTAAAATATCTCACGAATCAATCTTTTTATGAATTATACGAGTAATTTTTTAGGGTTTATATTCTTCGCAATTCTATTTGCTGGTTGTGCTGGTTGTAATGAAGCACCAATACAAATAACAGACAAAAACGAGAAGGAAATTATCCCTCCAAAAACCTATGATAAAAGCGTTCCAGATGCATGCAGTTTGTTAAGCACGCAAGAAATTGCAAGTGCCATTGGTATTGATGCGAGCACAATCTCCATCAAAGATGGCTCTAATCTAAGAAGCCTTAATGTGAGATCATGTTTCTTTAGATGGGAGCATCGTGGAGTTCCTAATAGTGGTGTATTAGTACAAGCGCAATCCAATCCTCTTCCTGATGATTTTCCCAACTGGAGTACTACCTATATCAAATCTAAAATGGAATCTGGAGAGAAGTCTATGGACGGCGAGACCTTCCTATTTCAACCATTTAACGGAGGAGGTATTGAAGGAGCATATAATCACGCTCAGAGCAAATATTTTTGGCGTATGGATGACAAGTTGATTTATACCATAACGTTTAACTTGGGTGAAGATGAACCAACTCAACTTGCCTGGGCTGAAAAAATTGCTGGATTCGTAAACAACTAAGCTGAATGCTCCAAAGGCTACACATTGAAAATTATGCAATCATTGACAAGCTGGAAATCAATTTCCACAAGTCATTGAATATCATCACCGGGGAAACCGGTGCTGGTAAGTCGATTATGTTAGGTGCAATCTCCTTGATACTTGGAAAACGTGCTGACACAAAAGTGCTGATGAATAAAAAATCCAAATGCATCGTTGAAGCCGTTTTTGATAGGTTATCAAAGAAGACTTTCTCATTCTTGGAAGAAGAAGGTTTTGATACCGATGATGAATTGATTATTAGGAGAGAAATAAATACTTCAGGAAAATCAAGAGCCTTTATAAATGATACTCCAACTACGCTCAAGAATCTGGAGCGAATTTCAGAAAACCTAATCGATTTAAATCGCCAATTTGAATTGCTAGACATTCAGCAGGCCAACTTTCATCTTGAAATGATCGATACTTCTGCTGCTATTATTCCTAAAGTTGCAGAGTACAAATCCGAGTACTTTGAATACAGAAAAAAGGAGTCTGAGTTAAAACAATTACGTGCCAGCGATGACCAAGCTGCCAAAGAGTTTGAATTTCTAAAGTTCCAATTTCAAGAACTCGAAATGTTGGCACTAAATCAAGGAGAGCAGCAAAATTTGGAGGCCGATTTGCAAATTTTGGCAAAATCACAAGACCTTTTGAATCTTTCTGAAAAGACAAACTTTACGATTTCAGAAGGAGAAAATTCGTTGTCCGATCAAGTAAGAGCATTATCCAGAGAATGGGAAGAATTGTCTGAGCTGAATCCTAAGTTCAAGACCATTCATGAAGCCTTGATCAATATCGAAAATGAAATGGAAGAAGTCTTAGCTTTAACAAGTGAAGCGAGAGACGCTATCGATGCCGACCCAGCCAAAAAGGAAGAAATAGAAGTAAGGCTTAATCTTATTTATAGTTTGTTGAACAAGCACAGATTGAAGGATGCAGAAGAGTTGATTGATCTTCATAGCACTCTTGATGAAAAGTTATCTAATTACAATTCAAGAGACGAACAGATTTCAAAGCTTGAGAAGGCAGTGGAAGGGATGGAGAAAAAATTGCGTGTAAAAGCAGAGCAGATTTCAGCTTCAAGAAAAAAGACCTTCAAGCCAATTACCAAAAAGATTATGAAGATTTTGGAAACGCTTTCAATGGGATCTTCTAAAGTGGAGGTGCATCATGAAAATACAGGTATATTAACAGCAAATGGAATAGACGATATTGAGATATTTTTCTGCGCCAACAAGGGTGGTGAATTGAAACCGATCAAGCAAGTTGCTTCAGGAGGTGAATTGTCAAGATTGATGCTCGCAATGAAGTCTACGGTAGCCAATCAGATGAAATTACCTACACTGATCTTTGATGAAATTGATACCGGGGTTTCTGGTGAGGTAGCCAATAAAATGGGTATTTTAATGAAGGAATTGGGAGAGCATCATCAAGTGATTGTGATTACTCACTCGCCGCAAGTTTCTGCAAGTGCTCACAAGCATTTCCATATTTATAAGGAAGAAAACAAAAAAAGAGCTTTTACACGGATGAAGGAGCTTAATAATGAAGAAAGAATCACCGAAATCGCCAAAATGTTGAGCGGTGAAGCTCCTACAGACTCAGCACTTTCAAATGCGCGTGAATTACTCGATATAGATTAGCATAGTTTGATGAATAAATTATCTTTGAATTTTTAAAGAACAGATCAATGGGAAAGGACTTATTAAAAGGTAAAAGAGGGATAATATTTGGAGCACTTGATGAGCAGTCGATTGCATGGCACATCGCTGAGCATTGCGTTGATGAAGGAGCTCAGATTACATTGACCAATGCGCCAGTAGCATTGAGATTTGGAGGACTTGATAAATTGGGCGAAAAGCTCAATTGTGAGGTAATTTCTGCTGATGCAACCTCCTTGGAAGACCTTGAAAATTTGTTTACCAAATCCATGGAAGTGCTTGGTGGTAAGATCGATTTTGTACTGCATTCGATAGGAATGTCAGTCAATATGAGAAAGAAAAGAGACTATACTGATATTAACTATGATTGGATGCACAAGACACTTGATATCAGTGCAATGTCTTTTCATAGAGTAATGCAGACAGCTTATAAATTGGATGCCATGAATGAGTGGGGTTCTATTTTGGCCTTATCATATATCGCTGCACAAAGGGTATTTCCTGACTACAACGAAATGGCAGAATCAAAGGCTTTGCTTGAATCATTTGCCAGAAGTTTTGGATACCACTATGCCAAGAAAAAGAAAGTGAGAGTAAATACGGTTTCACAATCTCCTACCATCACAACTGCAGGCAGCGGGGTAAAAGGATTTAGTGATTTTTATTCTTATGCGGATAAAATGTCACCTCTTGGAAACGCAGATGCTAAGACTTGTGCTGACTTCTGTGTCACACTTTTCTCTGACTATACCAAGATGGTTACCATGCAGAATCTTTACCACGACGGAGGATTTTCCAATATGGGAATGGAGCCTGAAGTATTAGATCTGTAAATTGGCAGAAGCTCTTATCGCAGAAATTAAGGCTACTTTTGCTGATCCTTTGGCTCTTGAAAATTCGCTTATCGCAAATGGAGCTGTCTACAAAGGATTGGATCATCAGGTTGACACATACTTTGTGGTTCCCAACGGAAGACTGAAACTGAGACAAGGTTCTATTGAAAATACCTTGATTTATTATAAAAGGGTAGAAGCCAATGGGATCAAAAGCTCTGACGTTAAGTTTGTTCCCTTAGAAGAAGGTCAAGTTGAAGGCATAAAAAATTTATTGCTCGCTTTGCATGATCTCTTGGTTGTGGTAGACAAACAAAGAAAGATCTTCTTCATCGAAAATGTAAAATTTCATATCGATCAAGTCAAAGATTTAGGCGCTTTTATAGAAATTGAAGCTATTGGAAAATACGGACAGGCCTATGCAGAATTGTCCGATCAATGCAAAAACTACATGGAAAGATTTGGTATCAAAAATCAAGATTGCCTAAATGTTTCTTACTCAGATATGTTATTGAAAAAAGCCTAGCTTCCTGTGTAGGTAACTCGATAGATCGCATTGGCAAAATCATCACTTACCAACATTGATCCATCTGGCATAAGCTCAATATCAACAGGTCTTCCCCAGACATCATCGTCGTCATCTGAATCCAACCATCCCGATAAAAATGGTTCGTAGGATGTAGCATTGTACTTATCATCTAAAGTTACCATCATGACTCGGTAACCACTTTTTCTACTCCTATTCCATGATCCGTGCTCGGCAAAGAAAGCCTGGTTTTTATACATACTCGGAAACATGTTTCCAGTATAAAATTCTATGCCCAACGGTGCAACATGCGCATCAAGGACCTGGGCAGGAGCGGTATATTCATTGCAAGATTTTCCTTCTCCCAATTCATCATCAATCACATCACCTTGATGGCAATAAGGATATCCGAAGTGCATTCCTTTTTTTGATGCTCTATTTAATTCGCAACCAGGAATGTCGTCGCCCATTCGATCTCGTCCATTGTCTGTAAACCACAATTCATTGGTGTCAGGATGCCAATCAAATCCGACGGTATTTCTTACTCCGTGTTGCTCCACCTTCATGTCCGTCCCATCAGCATTGATACTCGTAATCGAAGCAAATACCTCATCTTCAGATTTGCAAATATTACAAGGAGCACCCACGGGTACATACAATCTGTCATCCGGGCCAAAGGCAATATATTTCCAACCATGATGTTTCTCAGTAGGGTATTCGTCATAGATGACTTCAGGGGTTCCTGGATTGTCCAACTTTGATAGTATGTCTGAATACTTCAGAATTCTGCTCACTTCTGCAACATAAAGATCACCATCTTTAAAGGCCACACCATTTGGCATATTTCCATCCTCTAACAATGTGTATTGTTGATCCACTTTGTAATCGCCATCAGTATCTTTTAATGCATAGACAAATCCGGCACTTCTTGTACCGACAAAAAGGGTCCCGTCTGGTGCAAGGCACATACTTCTAGCATTGTCAATATCTGCAGCGTATAAATCAATCTCAAATCCTTCAGGCAATTGGATTGTCTCAAGTGGGTATTCATCAGGCGTATCCTGAATTTTCTTCAATGGATTTCCTGGTGGATTTACTGCTGACTTACATCCGAAAAGAAACAATAAACTGAAAAGGATTATATTTTTCATAAACTTATTTTCTAAATAAAAACTATTGAAGCAACGCTAGTGCTTTCTTTATACGTTCGCATGCTTCGATCAACTTGTCGTCAGATGTTGCATATGATATTCGGATACAATCATCTTCTCCAAAAGCACCTCCACCGACTACAGCGACATGTGCACTCATCAAGATGTACTCTGCCATATCATTGGAATTGTTGATCGTCAACTTTCCATTTGATTTACCAAAGTAAGAACTGATATCAGGAAAGATATAAAATGCTCCCTGCGGATTGTTTATTTTTAATCCCGGGATTTTACCCAAGTGCTCCTGAATCAATTTTTTTCTTCGCAGGTAATTCTTGGCCATTTCTTCCGTCGGTTTCATGTCCGAACTTAATGCAACAGCTGCTGCCATTTGGCCAAATGCAGTTGCTCCAGATGTAAACTGTCCTTGTACTTTGTTGCAAGCGGCAACCAGCCATTCCGGACCTCCGATATAACCCAATCTCCATCCAGTCATTGCAAAACCTTTAGACATTCCATTGACGGTAATTACTTGGTCCTTAAGACACTCAATGGTTCCTATACTTGCATGTTTTCCTGTGAAATTAATGTGCTCATAAATCTCATCGGCAACAACAAATAAGTTGTCGTATTTATCAATCACTTTAGCCAATCCTTCCAGCTCGTCCATCGTATACACAGATCCAGTTGGATTGCAAGGTGATGAAAAAATAATCATCTTGGTGTTGCTGTTGATGGCAGCATCCAGTTGCTCTGGTGTTACCTTAAAGTCCTGGTCTATTTTACCTTTCACAGCTACAGGAGTTCCTCCCGCAAATTTCACAATTGCATTGTATGAAACCCAATAAGGCGTAAGAATGATTACTTCATCGCCCTGGTCAAGCAAAGCCAAGCAGATATTGGCTATTGATTGTTTTGCTCCATTTGAAACCGCTATTTGCTTCGGTGTGTATACAAGATTATTGTCTCTCTTGAATTTTTCTACAATGGCTTCACGCAATTCCATAAGCCCAGCAACAGGTGTATACTTGGTATACCCATCGTCCAAAGCTTTTTTTGCGGCTTCTTTGATATGATCTGGCGTGTCAAAGTCTGGCTCACCCAAACTTAATGGAATCACATCGTGCCCTTGTGATCTTAACTCGCGTGCTTTTTGAGCCATAGCTAGTGTTGCTGACTCTTTCATCGCCTGTAACTTCTTCGAAAGATATTGTTTCTTATCTACTGCCATGAATATTGTTTTTTACAAAGCTAACAATAGATATTAAAACCCATATTTATAAACATTGAAAATAACTATTGTCTAGCGCTAAATGTAAATTCTGTGCTGTTAAGCGTGTAGCCTGATTTGTCAATTTCTATTGCCGTACTATGCGTTTTTTCACCATTTTCCTCGGTGAAAATACTTTCCAAGGCAATACCCTTAAGATCTTGAAAGGATTCATTAAATCTCCCATCAAAAAACACCTCAGATACTGATTTATATGCGTTCTCCATATCTATGGGAAAATCCTGTGCTACGTATACAATGTAGTCTCCATTATCGGATTCTCCTATATATTTATTACAAGAGTACCCAAGGATGCTTTTATTTTCTCCCGAGTTTTGAATAACATAGTTGGGTATGAGATCATTCGGGATCAATTTACTACTATATTTCATGAGGCTTTCGCCAAATGCGTAAGCTGATTTGTCTTCAAGATTGAATGTGACCATAATATGGTTCTCAGCATCAAGAACCATAAATATTTCTTCCATTTTAATGCCCAACAATGATCCGTCTTTCGTGTAGTAATTTGTTGTCAATGATTCATTTCCATCATCGTCGATCACACTATGCACTGTGGCCATGTCAAATCTGTATGCCTCGCTCACTTTATCGGATTCATCCATATTGGCTAAAAAGTCGATATAGCTCACGGAAGTTCCATTGGATCCAGTGGTATCTGCAACATAAGCTTCTTGCAGAATGGTATCGATCCTAGCACTGAATTTTTCAACAATCTTATCAGCAAGTTTGTCAACAAGTTTTTCGGCCAATTTGTCTGTTACACCAGTAGAGATATCTCTGGAGGCATCTTTCAGCAGTTTTCCTAATCTCTGGGCTTGTGTTGCATTATGTGATAAAAGTAGTACGAGAATTACCAGCGATTTACCAATTAAATTTTTCATAATTATTTTTTGAGGTTGTTGTTGAATACTAATTGATTCCTTTCGTCTTTTTTATTTCGGTCACGATTTCAGGATTAAGTAAGGTAGAAATATCTCCTAAGTTTGAGGCATCATTGGCAGCAATTTTTCTTAAGATACTTCGCATGATTTTGCCCGATCTCGTTTTTGGCAAACCACTTACCACCATGATGTCATCCGGTTTTGCAATCGGTCCAATTTCTTTCGCAACCGTTTGTTTTATTTCATTAAAAAAGTCAGCAAACACTGCTTCTTTCTGGTCTGTTATTATATAGGCATAGATGCCTTGACCCTTGATTTCATGTGGAAATCCTACTACTGCCGATTCGATCACATTGGGATGTTCGTTGATCGCATTCTCCACTTCTGCAGTGCCCATTCTATGGCCAGAAACATTAATGACATCATCCACTCGACCAATTACTCGGATCCGACCGTCTTCATCTCTTCTTGCCCCATCACCGGTAAAGTATCTCCCTTTAAACATTTTGAAGTACACATTTTTGCACCTTTCGTGATCGCCGTATGTGGTTCGAATCATTGATGGCCAAGCCTGATTGATGCACAACAATCCTTCCACATTATTTCCTTCAACCAACTCACCTTCACTATCAACTAAAACCGGTTCGATACCTGGTAATGGATAAGACGCATAACATGGTTTAGTGTCAGTGATTCCAGGAAGCGGTGTAATTAAAATTCCTCCAGTTTCTGTTTGCCACCACGTATCGACAATAGGCGCTTTCTTTTTGCCTATCTTTTCATTGTACCAGTGCCATGCTTCTTCATTAATCGGTTCACCCACCGTTCCCAGTACTTTTATGGAGGATAGGTCATATTCTTCAGGCCAGTGATCTCCGCAAGCCATGAGTGCTCTGATGGCAGTTGGTGCCGTATAAAATTGTGTTATTTTATGCTTTGCGCAAATATTCCAAAATCGACCCGCATCTGGATATGTTGGCACTCCTTCAAACATTACAGTGGTCGCTCCAGCTAAAAGAGGGCCATAAATGATGTAGGAATGTCCAGTTATCCATCCAATATCTGCCGTACACCAATACACATCTTCTTCTTTGTATTGGAAAACATTTTTAAATGAAAAACAAGTGTACACCATATAGCCTCCACAAGTGTGCACAACACCTTTGGGTTTTCCGGTTGACCCAGATGTATACAATATAAATAACATGTCTTCTGCATCCATTTCTTCAGCCTCGCACACTTCAGACATGTCCTTTACTTCATGATGAATCCATTTGTCTATGGTATGATTCCATGCAATATCTTCTTGTCCAATTTGATGAACCAAAACGGTTTCGACAGATGGACAACCAATCGCCACCGCTTCATCCACAATGGCTTTCACTGGAATAATTTTAGTGCCTCTGCGATTGATGTCCGAACAAACAATCATTTTGGCTTGTGCATCTTGAGTACGATCTGCCAATGCTTGTGCCGAAAACCCTGCAAATACCACGGAATGAATAGCCCCTATACGAGCACAAGCAAGAACCATGATCGCCAATTCCGGTACCATTGGCATATAAAGAATAATTCGATCTCCTTTTGTAATGCCGTTTGCTTTAAGCATGTTGGCTGCTTTACATACCGCATTCAATAATTCTTGATACGTATAACTTATAACTTCATCGTCGGGATTATTCGGTTCCCATAGAAGAGCAGTTTTATTGGCTCGTGAAGGGATATGTCGATCTAAGCAGTTTTCTGTGATGTTTAGCTTACCGCCAACAAACCAGTTTATGTTGACATCGTCAAAATTACATTCCTTGATCTTGTCCCACTTTTTTCTCCAAGTGAAAGTGTCAGCTTGAGCAGCCCAGAATGCTTCAGGGTCTTTGATGCTTTCTGCATAAACTTTCTCATATTCAGCCAAATCTTTTATCTGTAGCGTCATAGGTGTTGATTTCTTTGAACTAAATATACTGACTCAAAATTGAATTACTAAACCTTATGCTTAGGTATGTAAGTTTTTTCTAATTTTAGCGGATATTATATAAGCATGAAAGACAAACTTTTACTTCTAAATCAGAAAATCGCAGAGGCTAAATTGGGTGGTGGTGAAGACCGTATCAAAAAGCAACACGCCAAGGGCAAGTTAACAGCAAGAGAAAGGGTGCATCTTCTGATGGATCCAGGCAGTTTTGAAGAGCTTGGTATGTTGGTTGAACATAGGTCGGTCGACTTTGGGATGGAGCGACAGAAATTTTTAGGTGATGGTGTTGTGACAGGCTATGGCAAAGTAATGGGGAGATTGGTGTATGTATTTTCGCAAGACTTCACCGTTTTTGGTGGTTCATTGTCTGAAACGCACGCCGAAAAAATTGTCAAGATCATGGAATTGGCCATGGAAAACAAAGCGCCTGTGATTGGCTTAAACGATTCCGGTGGAGCAAGAATTCAAGAAGGAGTAAGTAGCTTAGGCGGCTATGCTGATATATTCTATAGGAATACCTTGGCTTCCGGCTTGATTCCGCAGATTTCTGCAATCATGGGGCCATGTGCAGGTGGTGCAGTTTATTCACCCGCAATAACCGATTTTACCGTAATGGTTGATCAAAGTTCATACATGTTTGTAACAGGTCCCAACGTTGTAAAAACGGTAACCAACGAAGAAATTTCTAGTGAAGATTTAGGAGGGGCGGAGTCACATGCTACCAAGTCAGGTGTAACGCATGTCGTAGCTTCCAATGACAAAGATTGCATTTTAAAATTGAGGCAATTGCTCTCTTACATGCCGCAAAGTTGCGATGAAAAAGTGCCAGATCTGCCATTTGAATTAGGCGACGAAATTAAGGCGAATATCGGTGATATTATACCAGATAGTCCCAATCAACCATATGATATAAAGTCGGTCATTGATCAATTAACGGATGAAGATTCGTTCTTTGAAATCCATGAAAAATTTGCAGATAATATTGTTGTTGGCTTTGCAAGAATAGGAGGTAAGAGCATCGGTATTGTTGCCAATCAGCCTATGAGTCTGGCTGGAGTATTGGATGTAAATTCATCGCGAAAGGGAGCGAGGTTTGTTCGTTTTTGTGATAGTTTTAATATTCCATTGTTGGTATTGGTTGATGTGCCGGGATTCTTGCCGGGAACGGATCAAGAATGGAATGGAATCATTGTCAATGGAGCAAAATTGCTTTATGCTTTCAGCGAAGCTACAGTGCCAAGAGTATCTTTGATCTTGCGTAAAGCCTACGGTGGCGCATATGATGTTATGAACAGCAAACACATTGGCGCCGATTTAAATTTTGCTTGGCCAACGGCAGAAGTTGCCGTAATGGGTGCCAAAGGTGCAAGCGAAATTATTTTTAGAAAAGAGATCAATGCGTCTTCGGATCAAATGGAAACCTTGAAGCAAAAAGAAATGGAATATGCAGAGAAATTTGCTCACCCATACAAAGCGGCAGGAAGAGGATTTATTGATGAGGTAATCGATCCAAAAGATACAAGACGAAAGTTGATTCGCGCTTTCAAAATGTTAGAAAATAAGAAAGTAAGCAGACCCAATAAAAAACACGGAAATATCCCTTTATAAGCTATGACAAAAACCATTCAAGTTTACATCACAGGAGGTACTTTTGATAAAGATTATAATTTCATTACTGGAGAATTATTTTTTAAAGACACGCATTTGCCAAAAATGTTTGATCGAGGAAGATGTAACCTAGACATCGATATCAAGACTTTGATGATGGTGGATAGTTTAGAGATGTCCGAAGAGGATAGAGATATCATCCGAGTAAATTGTGAGAAATCAAAGCAAACTAGAATACTGATTACCCACGGTACAGATACGATTGTACAGACAGCAGAGGTACTTGCCAAAGCCAACCTTGCTGATAAAACAATCGTACTTACAGGCGCCATGGTGCCATATGCCTTTGGGACTTCTTCCGATGGGTTCTTTAATCTTGGGGCAGCCCTTGCCTTTGTTCAATCGTTACCAAGAGGTGTATATGTATGCATGAATGGTCGATATTATAATTGGGACAATGTCAAGAAGAACCGTAAAACCGGATATTTTGAAGAGTTATAAAGCCTGATTTTTCAATTACACATTTCTAGATTATTTCCATTTTAGCCGTTAAAGGCCTGATATTCAACGATAAATATATTTTTGAATAACATCATATTAATTACAAATTACGATTATTTGTAATAAATAATATTAACTTTGCCCCCAATGGGTATTTGAATAACACCTAAAACAAGGTTAAGACATGAAGAAATTTTTTGTAGTGATTTTTGCTGTTTGTTTTGTATCGATTGTTTCGGTTCAAGCACAAAATCCAGCATACAAATCGGGAATATCATTTAAGAAAGTGTGGATGGATTACCAGTCTCAAAATGGTGGTTCTCTTTCTGATTTTTCATCCTATCATCATGGGTTTGAAATAGCATACCAGCATAGATTATCAAATAGCTTATTTCTTTCTGTTCCTTTTAAAGTAGGAAACGTGACAAGTCATGACAATGATTTTGAGTTGGATAATGAGAGATGTTTACATAAATCGGTCTATAGTATTGACGGAAAATTACAATATGTATTCAATCAATTGAATGGTGCAAAGGTATTACCTTATGTCCAAGGAGGATTGGGTTATGCAATTGAAAATGAAGGGGTTAATAATCTTCAAGTACCATTGGGTGCTGGTTTGCATTTTTATATAAGAGACAATGCTTGGTTGACTTGGAGTTCAGAATATAGAGTTTCTCTTGAAGAGAATAGAAACAATCTACACCACGGCCTTGGATTTACATATCAATTCAATGGTGATGGTGATACTAAAATGAAAGTAGATGACAAAGATTTGATGGATTCAGATGGTGATGGCATTTACGATGATCTTGATTTGTGTCCACAAGAGGCAGGAACAGCTGAGAATTCAGGTTGTCCTGACAGAGATGGGGATGGAATTCCTGACTTCAAAGATGATTGTCCAAATTACGCGGGATTAAAGGCCTTCAAAGGTTGTCCAGACACAGATGGAGACGGTATTTCTGATAATGATGACGAATGCCCTAACATGGTTGGACCAGAATCAAACAATGGTTGTCCGGACAATGATACCGATGGAGATGGAGTAACTGACGATCTTGATAAATGCCCTAACGTTTTTGGTCCAGCTGATAATGATGGTTGTCCAGGAGGAGACAAAGACAAGGATGGAATTCCTGATTCTGTAGATAAATGTCCAAATATTTTTGGTGTAAGTTCGGCAAATGGATGTCCTGATGCAGATGGAGATGGAATCGGAGATCCTACGGATGCTTGTCCGACAAAAGCAGGGTTGGCTATTTATAATGGATGTCCTGATACAGATGGTGATGGATTACATGATGGTGTAGATAGATGTCCTTCAACGAGAGGATCTGTCGATAACAACGGCTGTCCAGAAATATCAAAGTCAGACCAGCAAGTTCTGGAACTCGCAATGAGAGCTGTTCAGTTTGATACAGGTAAGTCTACGTTGAAGCCAGAAAGTTATGCAATCCTTGATCAGATTACGGATATCATGTTGAGATACCCAGATTACAATTTGAGTATTGAAGGATATACTGATAATGTAGGAAACGCCAATACGAATTTGGCTCTGTCAGAAAAACGTGCAAAAGCTTGTTACGAATACTTAATTTCAAAAGGCATAAGCGTAAGAAAACTTAATTATAGAGGATTTGGAGAAGTCAATCCAATCGCTGACAATAACTTGTTAAGTGGAAGGGCATTGAATAGAAGAGTAGAGTTTAATTTGAGTCCCAACTAATAAACATTTGCCGAAAGGCTGAAAAAATACAATAGGGTTCTTGTCAAAATGATGGGAGCCCTATTTTTTTTGTGACTTTTCAACATTGGCAGCCTTTTTTAAGACAGCTTTTTTCATGCTAGACTGATAGCTTTTAAGTTGTTTGGCAACTTCTTTATCAGAAATGGAAAGCATACGTGCTGCTAATAGCCCAGCATTTTTTGCCCCATTCAATGCTACTGTTGCCACGGGAATGCCATTTGGCATTTGTAAAATGGAAAGGATCGAATCCCAACCATCAATAGAATTGGAAGATTTGATTGGGACTCCAATAACAGGAAGGGTAGTAATAGATGCTACCATCCCTGGAAGATGAGCCGCACCGCCCGCGCCTGCGATGATGGCAGAAATGCCTTTGCGTTTTGCATTTTTTGCATAATCATACATTCGATCGGGTGTCCTGTGAGCAGAAACCACAGTCATTTCAAATTTTATATCTAGTTCTTCTAAGATATCAGCAGCCGCTTGCATGACTGGTAAATCAGAGTCCGAACCCATTATGATGCCTATTTTTCCCATATTGTTCAAAAGTATGAATTATAATGCCTGTTGCACAGTGAATTGTGTGCAAAGTATAAATAAAATTATATCTTTGCAGGCGTTAAAACCGAATACTAGATGTCTAGCGCATTCGGTTTGTTTTAATCATATAATTTAAATTTAACATGGCAGTAAGAATCAGATTGGCTAGAAAGGGCCGAAAAAAGAAACCGTTTTATCACATTGTAGTAGCAGATGCAAGAGCACCAAGAGATGGAAAATACATCGACAGGCTTGGTAGCTATAACCCACTAACCGTACCTGCAACCATTGAAATCGACAGAGAAAAGGCTTTTGAATGGCTACAAAAAGGTGCTCAACCAAGTGATACAGCAAGAGCAATCTTGAAATTTAAAGGTGTTTATTACAAAAGACACTTAATGAGAGGTGTTGCTAAAGGAGCTTTGACTGCAGAACAGGCAGAAACAATGCACCAAGAATGGATTGCTGCTAAAGAATCCAAGATTGAAGCAAGAAGAGAGCAAACGAGATTGGAAAGAGAAAACTTCTGGAAACAAGTTTCAGGTGAGATCAAGCCAAAAGCAGCTAAAAAAGTAGATGAAGCGACACAAGCAGCATTTGCAGCAGCAGAAGGTGAGACCGCTGAAGCGCCAGCGGCAGAAGGAGATGCTCCAGTAGCAGAAGCACCAGTTGCAGAAGCACCGGTAGCAGAAGCACCAGTTGCAGAAGCAGAAGCACCAGTTGCGGAAGTACCAGCAGAAGAAAAGCCAGCGAGCTCAGAGGAAGAGTAGTACTCTCCCAACATATATTGACTTAAAAAAATTATTGTTTCGGACCTAGTAAAGCCTTGTCGTTTTACTAGGTTCCTAATATCTAAACCAAAGAAAATGGAAGATTTACTTCAAGATTACAAAGCAAGAATGGACGCCATCAAAGCAACCATCCAAAATTCTGAAGAACTTACAGCTTATCTCGATGAAGAGGAAGAAGAGCAGTACCGTGCTTTGATTGAAAAATTTGAAGGACAGATACATGAAATATATATGGAAGTTGCCAATAACCATCCATTACAAATTGTCTCCCTTGAAAATCTATTGCTTGATCCAGAATTTGAAGGATTATATCTTCCAAAAGCCCTAGGATATACAGTATTGAGAGGCCAAATCAATGAAAACTTTGAATACGAAAGACCACAAAAACAATTTAAGAAAGTATTGGAGTTCATCAATGGGTCGTCAAACTTTGATCAAATAAAGAAAAGAGTGGGACAATCTATTCAGGTGGGATTTGCTTTAAGTAGTGATATCTGGATTACCAATATCATTGCTGCAGCTGGTAATAAGCAAGTAAAGAACTTTCTTGAGAGCCAGAATCAAGTGCAATATCATGATATAAGGAACAGAAGAACAGCTTATGTGAAATATGCAAAGCAATTCCAGTCTCTTAATTTCTACACAGCAGATTTTCCTTCAGATAAGCCGAGCTTAATCAGAGAATTTCACTTATTGAAATCATTCTTGCTATATAGAGCCGTAAACCACAAAGGAAATAATGGCGATCTAAGCCAAAAATTATCTGAATTCATTGGTGGAAGTGCATCATTTGATGGAGACCCGAGATTTTTGGAGCTTTTGATGATCATTGCCATGAAATATGATTTAAGTGATGCCGATAAATCAAATATCTCATCATATTTCAATCAATTAAGAAATGAACCAGAATTTGAAGTCAAATTTTTTAACCTAATTGTAAGATTACACGGTGAAATAGATTTGAATTCCGAAGCGGAACAGAGACTTATTGGAATCTTAGATACAACAGGATCAGATAAGATTTCATTGATGTACCAAGTATTGAGTGAAGTCCATACAAAGGGCTATATGAATGAGGAGTCTATCAATTCGACCAGAGACTTTTATTACATGAATGAAGGACTTTCTCCACAAAATACAGCAGTTAGACAAAGTATTTTTTACTACTTTAAGGATCTACTGTCTAAGCTTACGGTTACGGATTATGCAGATTACTTTGAAATCAACAAAGTAATGATTCAGTACATCAATATTTTTGGAAACCAGTCTTTCAACCAAGATATCAAGGATTCAAGCTTGAAATACATTAAGAAATTATTGAAACACTATACAGATAAGAGGGGTAGAGATTACCAAGACATCAAAAAATACGTTTGGTCTTCGTTTGTAGATTTGAACTTCATGAGTGAAAAAGAACTAAAAGAGTTCTTTAAAACCAAAAGGAAAGCAAAACCTACATCATAATATTATCCTATAAACACACCCTTGGAATATACTGATGAAGAAATATTAGCCCTCTTACATGATCAAGATGCTAAAGGCATGGAGATTCTGTTTAAGAAATACTACGAGCAGTTATGCTTGAGTGGCTATCGGTATATAAGGGATAAGCAGAAAGTAGAGGATATTGTTCAAGAACTATTTTACGAACTTTGGAAGAAAAGAGCGAACATTAACATCACTTCTTCGTTAAACTCATACCTTAAGACTGCTGTTAGAAACCGATCTTTCAACTTTATTAAGAGTCAAAGGATTGATTTTGCAGAAGAAGAGGAGCTAAAGAGCTTTACTTCTGGCGAAAATACGACCCAAGAAGATATGGAGACCACAGAGCTAGAAACCTATATTAATAGTGTAATAGATAGTCTCCCGGAGAAATGTAGAATGGTTTTTGTTTTAAGTAGGATAGATGAGTTGTCCTATAAAGAAATCGCTGAAAAACTTCAAATTTCAACGAAAACAGTAGAAAATCAAATTTCTAAGGCTTTAAAGATCCTTAGAGTGAAGGTTTCAGAGTTTAGAGAGCGCATGTAAATGTGACTTTTGTGTTAAAACAGCGTCTTTAACGCCTAAATTTGGCATTTGGAGTACTTGTGTAGAGGCCATAATAGTAGATGTAGTAGTACTTGTAGTATATTGTGTATATAATTTGTAATTGTAAAGAAATCTACATTTGGCATGCAATAAACCCGTACTATTTGAAGCCAAAACAGGTATTTTGAGAAAAAATGGAAAAAAAATAAAAAAATGTAGAATCAGAGTAGGGGGAATCCCGAAAATCGCTGTCTAGTTAATAGAAGATGGAAAAGCAGGACTACATATCACTAATAGCTAAGAGTTTAACAAACGAAGTTAACCTTAAAGAATCTGAAACTTTGGAAACGATGAGATCATCAGACCAAGAGTTCAGTTCTACCTATGATGATTTGCAGGAAATCTGGGAAGCAGCTGGAGATTATACTCCTAATGTTGCCTTCGATTCTGCTACTGCCTATGACAAGTTTGCAGCGAAGTACGAGATACCTACTGACTATACTAAATCTAGTAATTCAAATTTCAAGCGAATTTTATTAGCTACTGTAATAGCAGTTCTGCTTTTCTCCTCTTCTCTTTTTGTTTATCTTAATTATGCTACTACTGACAGCGTTACCAATAGTTCCGCCAAAGTTGAAACAATCACGCACAATAATGAAGAGATTAGCTTGTCTCCTGGTGCTTCGATCGATTTCAATGAAGATGGATCGGTTAGCGATGTTCAGGGGAACGTATTTTTTGATAAAAACAAGAAGATTGAATACAAACTTAATGGGGAAACACTTGTTTCTGAAGGTGCATCTTTCAACATATCTAAAGAAATCAACGCTAATGAGTTGAGAGTGGATGTGAAAGAAGGTTCTGTAAAGGTTGTCGGACAAGACGGAAATGAGGAAATAATTACTTCTAACCAATCAATGGTTTACAATCTTAACAACGGGACGCTTAATACATTTGATGCTACTTCAAGCAACAATTATCTCCTGTGGGCAAGTAATAAACTCTCCTTCAACAAAACAAGTATCAATAGCGTATTTGAAGAAATGGAAACATTTTTTGGAGTTGCTATCAATGTTAGTGGTAATGTGCCAAGTGACTGTCACTTCACAGCACCAATCATTAACAATGCTTCTCTAGCAACGGTATTTGAATTATTAGACACTTCATTTGACTTCAGCATCACTCAAACGGGAGACGGAGAATTTGAAGTATCATCAGTCACATGCAAATAAGCAATTCGCTTAGAAATTTATCACTTTAGTCTGTCTAGACAATAGTTAGTTAACTATTCAAAATTAGCCTAATTTTTGCTTTATCTTTACGTAATCCTCACGTACTGGATTGGTTAGATGAAGAAGTTAATTTTATTATTTCTTATTGGGTGCTTTTTTTCCGCACAAATCGCGTTTTCTCAAGAAGAAATTCCTGACGAAGTCCTAGTAAGCTATAATGCCAATCAAAAGCCATTGAAGGCAGTACTTCTAGATCTTTCCATAAAAACAGAGGTCAATATTGCTTTCCAAGATGAAATTCTACCCGTTGATTCACTCATCAATGTCAATGTAAGAAACAGGCAACTTGGTCTGGTCATCGATGATATCATCGAAGGCACAGGAAACAAGTACAAAATTGTGGGAGACCAGATTGTGATTATCCGAGATGAATTCAGAAAATCAAATGATGAAATCACCATCAGTGGTTATCTCAAAGACAAAGATTCTGGAGAAACTTTGATTGCAGCCAATGTATTTCTATACGATCAATCGATGGGTACCATATCCAACGAATATGGTTTCTATAGTTTTACCATGCCAAAAGGTGTGCAAAGACTTTACTATTCTTATCTCGGATACAAAATGGATATCCGAGAATTCAGATTGACAAAAGATACTACTATCAATGTATTCTTAGATCCGTCGGTTCAGCTGAATGAGATTTTGATCTTAGACAATAAATTATTGAAGATAGAAGAGTCTGCTGCTTCTCGAACTGATTTAGCCATAGACAAAATAAATTCTCAAGTAGCACTGGCTGGTGAAACAGATATCATCAACGCGGTGAGTAGACAAGCTGGAATAAATACTGCTGCAGATGGTGTAGGTGGAATCAGTGTGAGAGGAGGATCCGTTGATCAGAATCTAATTTTGATGGACGGGATTCCAATTTACAATCCCAATCATGCCCTAGGTCTATTTTCTATCTTTAATTCCAATGTAATCAAATCGGCCACTCTGTATAAAAGTGGCTTTCCTGCTAGATATGGAAGTAGGTTGTCTTCTGTTTTGGATGTTTGGATCAGAGAAGGAAACAAAGAAAAAATATCAGGAGAATTTGGTACAAGTTTGCTAGTAGCAAAAGGAGTACTCGAGGGTCCCATCGTAAAAGGGAAATCTTCTTTTTTGGTTTCTTTCAGAAGAACCTTTGTTGATCGATATCTTGATCAATTGGCAAGTGCGCTTCCTGGAGATAACGACATTCAGTTCAACTATCTTTTTTGGGATTTCAACGCCAAGGTGAATTTTCAATTGTCGGATAAATCTTCATTGTACTTTAGTTATTATCAAGGAAAAGATGATTTCTTATATGACAGAGTTTCGGATCCAATACAAGGGGCTGAGTTTATTGATACGGATGAAAACAAATGGAACTGGGGTAATAGAATGGGTGTTGTGAGATTCTCGCAGCAACTCGGAAAGAAAGCCTTTCTTAAATCAGCATTGTACTATACTGATTATAATTTCTCAACGTTCGATTTTAATAAAAGAGAACGCATTGATAATTCCACCTTAGAGAACCGACAATTTCTTGCTGGGTTTTATTCAAGTGAAATTGCAGATGTAGGCTTTAATCTTGACTTTGATTATTTACCCAACAATGTTCATACACTCAGAATGGGTACCAATTACATAGCGCATACCTTTAATCCGGGAGTACTGGTTGCTAGTAATTTTGATGATGAGTTTAACTCAATCGATCCGATCACCTCCGATTCACTTTCTAGTAGACTGAACATTCCAACCATATTAGGAAACGAACTTCAGATCTATATCGAAGACAATATAAGGCCCAACAAGAATAACCTGATCAATATAGGATTTCACCAAGCCTTTATTTTTAGTGAAGGAAAAACCTTTGTACTGCCACAACCAAGATTGGCGTATTTATACAATAAGAAGTCGTTTACTTTTAAAACTTCAATAAGTTGGGTAAGCCAATATTTACATCTGATTACCAATTCAGGTTTGGGTGTCCCAGTTGATGTTTGGTTACCAAGTACAGAAGTGCTTGAGCCGCAAACAGGCTGGCTGGCTTCAGCTGGAATTGATCTCACTGGGGAGGACAAAAAATATAGTGTAGGAGCGGAAGCATATTATAAAAAGCAAAACAATCTTCTTTCATTCAACGAAGGCGAAATATTGGGAATCAATGAAGGGGATGAATGGCAGGAAGATGTCCCAGTAGGAGAGGGGACTTCCTATGGTGTTGAGACCTACTTCAATAAAAACATAGGGAAGACAAGCTGGGATATGAATTATACTTGGGCAGTCTCCAATAGAACCTTTGCAGAGATCAATGCAGGTAGAACCTTTCCTTACCGTTTTGATAGAAGACACAATTTCAAATTAAACTTTCTACAAAAAATAAATGAGAACGTTGAATTCACTCTTGCTTGGCAATTTGCTACAGGCAATCCGTTCACAGCACCTACAGATTTAAGAGAAGTAATATTTGATAGTGGAGATACGATATCTATTCCTATTTATACAGAGCGGAATAACATGAGATTGCCCAATTATCATCGTTTGGACTTGGGTTTCAACTTTTATAGTAAGTACAGCTGGGGTAATACCAAGTTTCATATTGGAATAAACAATTTATACGGCAGGGTAAACCCATTTTTTATTGATTTAGTAAGAACTGAGGCACCGGCTGATTACGGATTTGAACAATTCTTCCTACCTCCATTCCTTCCAAGTGTTAATTATTCCGTCTCCTTTTAACACTTTATAGTCACTTGAATTGCAATCTTTCATAAGTGGTTCATAATCAAATAACTTATACATAAAGAATAATTGTTATGTCAAATTCTTTATATATGGCATATTTGTATGATATTGAACATTTTATCTCTGAAAAGCATATCTTTACTTTACGAAATTATGTTATTCAAATAGTTGAACAAGACATTCTACATACTGTCCCTACTTTGCATGTTTTTTTTAGCATGCAGCGATTCTTATTTTCCTGAGTTTGAGGAAGATAAGCACATTGTGATAGAGTCTGCCTTACAAGCTGGTGAGGATGCAAGGGCCAGAATACATCTTTCCAATTCAATACTAGATACTACAGAAGCCTTTTTCTATCCTGGTCCTGAAGAAACTACTACCGTAAGTATTTTCAATATTTCTGATCCTGATGTAGGTAGAATGGCTTGGAGCCCAGTTGAGAACCTTTTTATTGCTACTACTTTACCAATTGTAGAAGGAGAAACTTACTCAATATCAGTGGTTGTAGATGATAAAAATGTTGATTCATTGTATGCGGAAACAACAGTCCCTTTTGCTGTACCATTAGAGACCGTGAATGCAGATTTTGAAAGCGCAAGAGAACAAGCTGGTGATTCTATTCGATGGATATTACCTGTTGAAATAGAAATACCAGAATCCAGTGACCCAGAAACGTTTTATCAATTGGTTGTAGAGTTAAAAAATGCTGAGGCAGCAAGCAATGGAATCATTCTTTATGACGAATTATCAAGAAATAATGTTAAAATTTTATCTGCTCAGACAGGAATTACTGAACTGATTCATAAAAATGGTATATTTATTGATAATAGTAGGCTAGATGACAAAACTCTACGATTAGAACTTGAATTCGGAATTTCAGTTCAAAACGAAAGTCTTGTTGATTCAATAGCCTTCACCCTTAATACCCTAAATAAGGAGTTCATGGAATACCATGAAAATACCGATCGCGAATTGAGAACTTCAGTATTACCCTTGGATGAACCTCAAATAAGCGAAACAAACATACAAAACGGATACGGACTGTACGGAGCTTTTAGTAGTTCCTCGATTATAGTCCCGCTCTAGTAAGATAAACAGGCTTTGCCTGGAATAATTTTCACACCACTTTCTTTTTTGAATAGTTTTCAACACACTTTTCTCTTGGCCCCTACCGAGAGTATCAACCACCTTTTAATTATTGTTTTATAATTAAAAATTAAAGTATGTTAACCAATGCACAACTTGACGAAAGAGTCGAGTTTTTAGAGAAAGTGAAATTGTTTAAAGGATTGGAATTAGAAGCGCTGCAGAACATAGCAGACATGACCGAAGAGTTCAATGTATCTAAGGGCAAGCCTATTTACAAGATCGGTGAAGAAATCGATTGCCTCTACATTTTAATCAGAGGTATGATCAAGATTTCTAAAGAAAGTGATGAAAAGAGAGAAGTAATCAAATCAATCATGAGCCCAATGGCAGTTTTTGGTGAGTCAACCATTTACAACATGCCTATTATGGTTGATACTGCCATTGCACTTGAAAAAGATGTAAGATGTCTGAGACTTAAGATCAAAGACCTTAAATCAGCAATGAAGGAGAACTGGGATCTTGCATCGAATGTAATTAACTTCTTAGGTCAAAGAAAGTCAATTTCAGAACAAAGATTTGAATCTGTAGTATTGAACGACGCTAGGACGAGAATCATTGAATTCCTTAAAGAAAACGCAAACAAATTAGGTCAAAGAATTGGCTATGAAATGTTGATCAAGCACAGCTTAACACAACAAGACATCGCTAATTTTACTGGGACTTCAAGACAAACAGTTACTTCGGTACTGAACGATCTTAGAAAGACCAATCAGATCTATTTTAAAAGAAAGAGCATATTGATCAGGGACATTGCCAACCTATCTTAGACGCTTTCTTTTAGCTAGAAATTTAAAATATCAAAGGGGACTAGAAATAGTCCCCTTTTTTCTGAAATATTAATAATATTAATATAAATTTGCAGTCGCTTAAAAAGCCAAAGATGCCAGGAAGAGTGGCAGAGCTGGTTTAATGCACCGGTCTTGAAAACCGGCGTGCCTTCACGGGCACCGGGGGTTCGAATCCCTCCTCTTCCGCTTAAAGGTCTTGCACGAGGTGTAAGGCCTTTTTTTATGCCATATTCAGTCGTTAAAACCACTAAATCAGGGCTTCCCCTTACTAGTTTATTGATGATTTATAGTTAATTTGAGCTCGCTACTTAACCATAGCCTAACAACCGCAAGTAAACTGTTTAACCGCCCAATAATAATATTGGGCCAACTTTAATTTGATGCACCTTAAAAAGAGTATTCTAATAGTACTGCAATTGTTTGCATGTAGTTTTTTTGTAGCCTATGGTCAAACGTTTGATGCAGGTTGTCAGACGGCAGGAGATGCAACACTTGGTCCAGATCGAAAAGATTTTGTAGGAGCACATAGTGGATCATCTATGATGAACTTTGATTTGCCTCCAGCCAGTGATTTTGATGCCTGCAAAAAAATATCGGAAGTAACGGTTGAAATAACAATCAACGATATTGACCTAAGTGGAATCATAGATCCTTTTTGCACACCAGCTCAATTTTATATAAACATGTATGTTGATTCTGATTTGTCTTTTGATGAATCTAGTATCGCCACTTCTAATATTGTTGATGAGTTTTTTGAATTTAATTGGGCTAACCTAAATGGCACTTATACTTACGATTGCAATATACCCGCTGGTTTAGATTTTGAAGATGTTTTTGGTGTTGATCTTGTTCCGGTTATAAATCCTGGGAACTGTCCGGCATTTCAAGATTTAATTGTCAATGGGGAGATTGTTTTGGACTACGAAGTATGTGTAACAGGAGTAGTAGATGATGCTGGTCCTTTGCCTCTGGCTGTAGCCAATACAGTAGATGATGAAGTTTGTGAAGGAGTTCCTATCGCACTCTTTGAAGATGGTGGCGACGCTACTGTCTGGGCTTGGTCTGGTCCCAATGGATGGACGAGTTCTGGGTTTTCCACCTTTGTAGAAGCAGATGATGTTGTGGCAGCAGCAGCAGGGGTTTACACTGTCACGGTCACTGATGACCAAGGATGTACCAATACAGATGAAATCACCATATCTGTTTTATCCCCACCAAGTGCAACAGCAGATGCTGTTACCCTTGCGGTGTGCCCGGGACAAGACATAGAACTGTTAGAAACGGGAGGCGATGCCATTGAATGGGCATGGACCGGTCCAATGGTATTTTCTTCTTCGGATCAGAATCCGATCATCACTGGCTCAACGGTAGACAATCTTGGGACGTA
>CALFDU010000035.1 GCA_937950315.1 uncultured Saprospiraceae bacterium
GAACTTTGCTTGAGCATAAGCATCAAAACTGTATCCATATCTGTCTAAATGATCGGGAGTAATATTAGTGATGATTGCTACCTTTGGTTTAAAGGTCAACAAATCATCCAATTGGAAACTACTCACTTCAACCACCGCCAAACTTTCATCTGAATTGATAATAGCTCTAGAAAAACTAGTACCAATATTTCCCGCAAGGATTGCTTTCAATCCTGCAGTTTTTAAAATATGATGTATCAAAGAAGTTGTGGTTGTCTTTCCATTACTTCCTGTGATAGCTATTATATCTCCCGAATAATATCTCGACGCAAAATCAATTTCAGATATTATTGGTATCTCTTTTTCAATAAGTGTTTTGATAATTGGCACGTTGGATGGAACACCAGGGCTCTTTACAATCATGTCTGCTTTCAGCAATCTATCTGCACTATGTCCATTCTCTTCATACTCAATCTCATTATCTATCAACTCAGTTCTGTAATTTTCTTTTATCTCTCCATAGTCACTTACAAAAACTTGCCAGCCATTTTCTTTTGCCAACAAGGCGGCTCCAACACCAGACTCAGCGGCTCCAATTATTCCTAGGATCTTAATCATAACTTACCTTACTTTCAAGGTGATGATTGCTAGGATTGCTAAGAATATGCACACAATCCAAAACCTAGTTACTATGGTAACCTCATGCATCCCCTTCTTTTGGTAATGATGGTGAAGTGGTGACATCAGCAAAATTCTCTTACCTTCCCCTGTTCTCCTCTTAGTATATTTGAAGTAACTCACCTGTAGAATTACTGATAAATTTTCTATTAAAAAGATTCCACACAGGATTGGAATCAACAATTCTTTTCTCAAGATAATTGCTAGCACAGCTATGATTGATCCAATTGCTAGACTTCCAGTATCTCCCATAAAGACCTTGGCAGGAAAAGCATTAAACCACAAAAAGCCAATGCAAGCTCCGAGAAAACAAGCAGCAAAAACCAAAACTTCTCCTGCTTCCGGAATAAATAATATCCCAAGATATTCAGCGGTAATGGCATTACCAGATACATAAGCAAAAATCCCAACTGCCGCTCCGATGATGGCGGCGCATCCGGCCAGTAATCCATCAAGTCCATCTGTAAGATTGGATCCGTTACTCACAGAAACAATGATGAGAATAATTAAAATCGTATAAAGCGCCCCTGATAAAAGTTTATTACCCGGCACTAATTTGCTATAATTAAATTCCCCTTTTTTAATAAAAGGAACATTGGTTATTAATTCATCAACATAAGCAACTCTTTTAATGATTGGCTTACCAGTAATTGTTGGTACGTCAATCATCGCCTCACTAACAATTTCATAATTGTTATTTTTTGCATCCATGATTGGCACCCTCACTTGAATTTCTTCACTCAACATCATTGTCAAACCAATAAAGATTCCAAGCATAATCTGACCAATTACTTTAAATCTGCCTTTTAGTCCGCCTTTATCTTTCTTAAATACTTTGATGTAGTCGTCTGCAAAACCAATAATTCCCATCCATGCTGTTGTAACCAATAGCATGATGATATAAATGTTGTCTAACTTATTGATAAGAAGTGATGGAATGAGTATTCCACCGAGGATAATAAGGCCGCCCATTGTCGGTGTACCTTGTTTGATTTTTTGTCCTTGGAGTCCTAGGTCTCGGACTGTTTCTCCTATTAACTTTCTTCTTAGTCGGTTGATTATTGGATTCCCTAACAGAAGGACCAATCCTAAGGATAGGATGATCGCGAGTCCAGCCCTAAAGGATAAAAACTGAAACAGTTCAGCTCCTGGGCTTTCATACTTTTGTTCGAGAAAATCAAAAATGTAATAAAGCATCTGCTTAAATTAAAAAAACAGTGTGCAGCGGGAGATCTAAATCTTTATTCAAACCTTTGACCCCGCTACAACTGTTAAAACCAACCTGAGAATGATAATAGAACCTATTCTTATAGATCTTTAAATATCTCTTTTAATATTTCTTTGTCATCAAATGGCATCTTTACACCATTGATATCTTGATACTTTTCGTGCCCTTTACCCGCTACAAGAATTACATCTTTTTCGCGAGCTAACATACAGGCTGTTTTGATGGCTTCCTTTCTATTTGTAATTTTCAAGACCTTAGTCGAAAGTTCGCTATTCAGCCCAGCCTCCATGTCGCTTATAATTTGTTCCGGATTTTCCGTTCTTGGATTGTCCGAAGTTAAAATCACTTGGTCACTTAATCGTGCTGCTGCTTTTGCCATTTTGGGTCTCTTACTCTTATCTCTGTCTCCTCCTGCACCTACTACTGTGATTATCTTTTCTCCTTTTCGCTTCATCTGATTTAATGTTTCTAAAACATTGATCAAAGCATCTGGGGTATGTGCATAATCTACAAAGGCAGATCGGTTTCCAACATCTACTCTTTCCAGTCTTCCGTCTGCAGAATCTATAGCTGATAATTCAGCTAAAAATTCTTCCAGCTCAAGACCAAGAGCTTCACTGCTTGCGACAACATTCAGGAGATTATAGGCATTGTATCCACCAACTACTTTGAAGTAGGCTTCAATTTCATTGATCTTCATGTGCAAACCTTGAAAGGATTGGCTCATGATTTTGCCTTTGTAATCTGCCATGGTTCTCAAAGAATAAGTTTTCACTTCTGCTCGAGAATTCTCTGTCATCACTTTCCCATTTTTATCATCAATATTGATGATGGCAATCGCATTTTTATTCAATCTGTCAAAAAACATTTTCTTCACCCTGATGTACTCTTTCATATCTTTATGATAATCAAGGTGATCGTGGGAAATATTCGTGAATGCTGCCACATCAAATTCAATGGCATTTACTCTTCCTTGATCGAGTGCGTGTGAACTGACTTCCATAAAGACAAAATCACAATTTGCATCGACCATCTTCGCAAAAATACCCTGCAACGTTAAGGCATCTGGCGTAGTTAGTTGAGTCGGAATTATTTCATCATTGATTCTTATATCAATAGTAGAAATCAAACCCACATTCATACCCAATCTTCTAAAGAGTTTGAAGAGCAGAACAGATGAAGTTGTTTTTCCATTTGTTCCAGTTACTCCCCACACTTTAATCTGGGAAGAAGGTTTTTCAAAAAAGTTGGCAGCGATGAAACCTAAATTATCACGAGTATTGTTGACCTGGATTAGATTTAGTTCTTCATTTCTTGTGTCTGGTACATCTGAGCAAATAATCGATGATGCTCCTGCCTGGATTGCTTTGTCAATAAAAAGATGACCATCGCTGGCACTTCCTTTTATGGCGATAAAACAATCACCCTTTTGTACTTTTCTTGAGTCAATTTGTAATTGATTAACTGAAGCATCTTCACTTCCCTCAATCAATTGATAATTGACACCTTCTAATATTTGTTTTAATGTTTTCAATTTTTCAGCCTATCACTTTTGTTAAGCTATATTATCAATTAAGATATAATTCAATTTCTTGTCCAACGTTTTTTGTACCTGGACGGATGGTCTGAGTACTCACTCTCCCTACTCCACTTATCTTCACTCTCATCCCTATACTTTCCAATATATATAGTGCATCTCTCAATCCCATTCCTCTCACATCAGGCACTTCTGATTTTAATATTTTCTTTTTTTCCATGCTCACATCTTCTTCAGATGGTAGCAATTCGACCCATTTAGAATTTGATCGTCTATTATAATCGACATCCATGTAAGCCATCAGTTCGTCATAATCAACGGCATAACCACTTTGCTTTTTCTCGATCATAAAATCTTTCAATTCCTGAGATCTTTCTGCTAGTTCGTTTTTAAAGAAGAAGCTGTGACATTTCTCAGCAACTTCACTAAATACTGGACCAGCAACCTGTGCTCCATAGATACTTCCCTCTGGTTCGTACATGACGACAATCATGGAATACTTTGGATTCTCTGCTGGGAAATAGCCTGCAAAAGATGCGTTGTACTTCTTTTTTTCGCCACTATTCCTATCAGCACCTTTTTGGTTGTTGTACTGGATTCTTGTTGTTCCAGTTTTTCCAGCAAAGGTAAACTCATCAGATTTCAATCTACGGGCTGTCCCGCTTTGAACTACTCCTTTGAGTAATTCTTGAGCTTTAATGATTGTTTCTTCCGAAGCAATCTGCTCGATGGTCGCTTTTGGTTTGAAGTGATGAATCGTTTTTCCATCTCTCAAAATTTCTTCAACCAAATACGGCTTCATTTTCCTGCCACCATTTGCAACCGCATTATAGAAAGCCAAGACTTGAATGGGGGTTAATTCCATTTCATATCCATGGGCCATCCACGGCACCGTTGTTTTCCAGAACATATGGTTTGCTCGGTGAGTATGTGGATGTTTGATCAAAGGATTTTTCTCTCCTTCAATTTCTATATCCACTACTTCTGTCAAACCAAACTGTTCAAAGTAATTGCAGAAATCTGCTTTCCTTTCCCAGTTTGCTCCAAAACACTCATCAGCAATGGCACCTAAAACAATATTGGAGGAGACCTTAAATCCTTCAGAAATTGTCATCGACACCTTTCCATGCATGTCGGAGTCATACATCCAACGGTCATAGAATTTTCTCTTTCCACCTCCTACATTCACTTGATGATTCAATGTGAAGCAAGAGTCTTCAAGAATTGCCATGATGGTGGCAAGTTTGAGAGTAGATCCCGGCTCTGAACGATGACCAATTCCGTAGTTATAAGCTTCAGAATAGGAACCATCTTTTTCACTTCTTTCTAGGTTTGAAATAGCTTTGATTGCTCCGGTCTCTACTTCCATCAGAATTGCAGTCCCTGCCTTTGCATCAGCTGCGATAACACCTTTAAGTAACTCTGTATGGACAATATCCTGGATATGAATGTCTAGGGTAGTTATAATATCGTCGCCTTTTTTTGCGTCGAACTCACCAGGATTCATTACAGGTACCCAAAGGTTAGGGGGAATACGCTTCATAAGTTGTTTTGTAGTTTTCCCTCTGAGAAACTTATCGAAAGAACCTTCTATTCCGATTTTCTCTGCGTTTTCTCTATCCTCACCAATTGTTCGTGATGCTATCTCTCTGAACGGTTTTTCTCTTTTTGATTTTTCCACCACTATAAACCCTCCGCCAAACTGGCCGTGTCTAAAAAGTGGAAATTTCTTGAGCTTTTCTAATTCATCGAGTGAAACACCATTTGCAATGTAGTAATAGGACATCCCCTGTTTACTCTTATTTAATCCAGCAATTCGACCTGACATTAATTCTGATTTCCATTCGGCTGCAGACTTACTGTAAGGCCAAAGTTGATTCAGACTGATTGCCAAAGAATCTATATTGCTGTTAAAAATTGCATCTGTAGGTTTTACGAGATCCATTCTTATGTCAAAGAAGGGCAATGAAGTGGCAAGTAAATTACCGTTTGCGTCGTATATGTCTCCTCTATCTACTTCTTTCTCCTTCCACTTAACATATACATCGCCTTTTGATCTCCATTTATCACCTTCGATCGTTGCAATCTTTATTACACGAAAAAGTATGGCTATTGCGAACAAGATGAACACGCACATCACAAAGTAAACCCGTACCAGCAGTTCATTCTTGTTATCCATTCTAATTTCTATCCCCTCATGAAGAGCCCTGCTTGATAACTACAGGAACATCATCATTTGATTTTAAATCTGTAAATTCTTTTGCTAACTGAGACTCCGTACTCTTGTACATTATCTCAGACTTTATATTATGATATTGATTCTTCGCATCACTCACCTCTTTCTTTAATTCCTGAATCGTTCGCATTTTTTTCTCAGCTTTATGAGCATTAAAAATGTACACAATTCCCAGGAGAGAAAGAAACATCACAAAACCAATATTTCCAAAAATCCAATTTGTAAAGTCTTTTCTCATTTTACAATTTTCTTGCAGCCCTCAGCTTTGCACTTCTCGCCCTACTATTCCGCTTTTTCTCCTCTTCGTCAGCTTCGACCACTTGTTTTGTTATTACTTTAAAAGGCCTATCAATATTTCCAAAATCATCTTGCACCATTTCGCCTTGCGGATTTCCTTTTTTCATCACATTCTTCACAATCCTATCTTCAATTGAGTGGTAACTGATCACAACCAGCCTTCCATCTTTTTTTAGATAGTCTTTTGACGCTTTAAGCAAATCTTTCAATGCTCCCATCTCGTCATTCACTTCGATTCGAATCGCCTGATACACTTGCGCAAAGTATTTTGCAGTAGTCCCCATTCTCAATCGATCAAGCAAAGCATTGAATCTTTGACTTGTCCAGATTGCTTGCGAACGATTCTTCACAATTTCTCTAGCTAATGTTTTTGAGTTTCTTACTTCTCCATATTTACTGAAGACATCTACTAGTTCTTCAGCAGGATATGTTTGAAGTATATCATGTGCGGTGATCGGCATTTCTTGATTCATCCTCATGTCAAGTTTCGCATCAAAACGATACGAAAAACCTCGATCTTCAGAATCAAACTGAAAGCTTGATACACCTAGGTCGGCTAATATTCCATCGATTTTCTCAATCTTCAAATAGTTTAGATAATTTTCTAAATACCTAAAATTTGAATCTATAAAGATCAATCGATCATCTTGTATTAAATTCTGGGTTGCATCTTGATCTTGGTCAAAAACCAAGAGCTTAGAATCCGGACCCAACCGATTTAATATCTCTCTACTATGTCCTCCCGCTCCAAAAGTCGCGTCGACATAGACACCATTTCCATCAATGCCCATTAAGTCTACTGACTCATGCAACATAACGGGGATGTGGTATTCACTCATCTGCATTAGCTTCACCTTCATCAGAGAAAACTTCATTTGCCATTTCTGCAAACTCCGTCGGCTCATCTGAAATTATGGCCTCATATCGGTTTTTGGCCCAAATTTCAATTTGTTTTTGGTAAGCAAAAAGAACCACTTCTTTTTCGAGTCCTGCAAACTGCATTAGACCCTTTGGGATAAGTATCCTTTCTGAACCATCAGCAACAACCTTCGTTGCGCCTCTATAAAAGTACCTAAGTACGTTTCTATCTTTAGTCTTGTAAATGTTGAGCTTCTGATTGATCTCTTTCGTCTTTTTCAACCATTCAGTTTCCGGGTACAACATTAAGTGGGTTTCAAACCCTCTATTTATCGTGAAATTCAAAGCAATGTCACCCAACTGTTTGAGCAACCCGGATGGTAGTTTCAATCTACCTTTTGCATCTATCTTGCAATCATATTCTCCGGCTAGTTGATACATAGTATCGTTCCTTTCTAACGACAATTCAAATGTACCACGGCTTTTTTAATTTTCTCCCACTTTCTCCCACATATTTACAAAAAACATATTAAAAAAATATCAATTTGTAATTTTGCGTAAGTGTGCCGCTTACAATAACCAAGTCATTCACTACTTTTATTAGTTTTCAATCAGCAATAATCAACTTAAATGACTGTAAATCAAATATAATACAAATATAGAAAATATTTAATATGAAAAAGAACCTCTTTTAGAACTAACACCTTCATTAACAAAACATAAAATTTATATACATAACTACTTTATATAATATGTGATTATATATATTAAAATATTAATATGACATGCATTTAATTAGGTAGAAGTAAAAACAAACTATAGATAAGTGGGAAATGTTCATTCCTTTTAAAATCACACAATCATCAAGATTAGCAAGCGCAGCAAGTTAATTGGCGGGTTTGCCAAACCCTATGCGAGTCATCTCTCCCCAGCCTTTCTTACTCTTGGTAAGTTTATCGAAGTAACCATGAAGCCCCCAGAATAATACCCGAGGATGATAATAGAAAGGTTCCACTATAATGGCTGTCAGAAAACTCAGATAGTTTTGCTTCTTATTGTAATTATCAAAGTGCCATGAAAAAAGAAATACCGCATAGAAGGATATGAAAACAGATAGTACATATGCCGTCGTAAAGAGTAATAAGGCAAATTGTACATTCAACTGGCCTGTGGCAACAAAATAAATGATTGCGATAAAACCAAAAAACTCTAGCAAGGGAGCACTCAATTCAGCAATAAACCAATACGGATAACTCAATAAGCCTATAATACCATACTTATAATTGAATGCGTACTTTTTAAACTTAGACATGCACTCTATGGTCCCGCGCATCCACCTGTTTCGTTGAGTAGATAAAATACTGGTTGTCGATGGTACCTCTGTCCAGCAAAGTGGTAGTGGTATATACTCAATACTATAATCAATCTTTTGCTCTAAGCAATAACCATGAAATTTCATAACAAGATCCATGTCTTCTCCTATCGAATCATGTGATAAACCACCCACTGCCGCCAAAATTTCTCGCTTAAATAACCCCAAAGCTCCAGAGATCAACAACATTCCATTAATCTTAGCCCAAAATGGCCTACTTAAAACAAAAGATCGGAAGTACTCAATAATCTGAATCTTGCTAATGAAGTTATTAGGCAATTTAAACTTGGTCAAGGTTCCATATTTTATCTCAGACTCATTGGATGCACCTATAACGCCTCCTACTGCCACTACTTCTTTATTCTTTTCATGTAAAATTGGTTCCACCAATCGCAGCAAAGTATCTTGCTCGAGGATACAATCAACATCCACAACCAAACAGTACTCTGCATCTGAATGATTGATTCCAACATTTACTGCATCCGCCTTTCCTCCATTGACCTTATCAACTACAACCAAATTCTTATAAGCAACATTGGCTGATCTATACAACATCCTTACCGGCTTGGTTTCAACATTACTGTACGAAACGATTTCTGATTCAACCAAATCAAAGTTTGTTATCAACTTTTCCAATGTATCATCCTTACTCCCATCATTTACAATCACCAATTCGTAATTATAATATTGCAAACCCAGCAATGACTTCACTGCTTCAGCAACAGTCAATGACTCATTATACGCTGGTGCCACCAACGCAATCTTTGGCAAATAATCACCATTCAACATATCGTATGGATCAAAGTACTTGGTACGACGCATGTAATCTCTGATCACATAAGTAGAGATAAATGCCTGCAAATAATACGATCCAAAAATTATAATGAAATACAAAAGGAAAAACCCTTCATAAATAGACCAATATTGAAAGAATTCAGTCATAGTTTATGCTTTTAATACATTAATATGACTCAAATAAACCAATCCCCTATCTTCTTGATTATACATGATCGATAATTCATTGAGAAAATCTGAATGCTCCGAATATTTGGCAATGTAGTTTTTAAATATTGGTAAAAGATGAACCGAACGCTTTCTCAAATTTTCTAATATCACTTGTTTCTCCCAACCATTCATCTTACCATCAACATATTTCAAAGCGTCAATTGGATTTGATTTAAGCGCTGCATATTGCACAAATGCTGCTTGCCGCACATACCTATTCTTGTCATGCAGACTAGTTACCAATATTGGATAAAATTGATTTAATTGAAATCTACTTATTTGTTGGATGGCTTCTATTCTATCTTCCCAGTTTTTGGAAAAAATCATATGCTTAACTTCTGAGGCAAAACCTAATCCTAAGTACAAATCACGCAAACGTTCCTTTGCATCTCCGTCAATTAACTTATGTAAAGACATCAACTCACAGAGGAATACCTTTCGATACTTTTCGCTTTGTAAATCTTTTGTATTCAAATAGATTGGATCAACACTGTTATGCGAGTGCATATATTGATCGCCCGCTTGGCCGGTGACTACATGTGATAAATAATCTTGAAACCTTTCTCTTATAGACGACATCTCTCTTTCTGCCTTTTGAGCTAAATGGGTTCGCACAGAAAGCATAATGATTAGAAACGCCAAGAAAATCAACCCCAGCCAGATCAAGGAATAACAGACTATCTCAATCCCAGACATAGCTTCATAGTTCGAACCAAAACAATTCGATAGTATGCGATTAATAATTTGAGTACACTTGTCCACCAGGCCAATTATATATTTGATTAGTAGTGACGTTGGGTTTTGGCTTTACCAACTAAAAGGTGTATCAAATATTTTCAGTCCAAACTCACGGATAGTATGGTATGGCAAAAGGCCTACCAATGACATCTGTTATTGTTCGGTGTAGAGAATAGGTAGTAGGTGGTAGGGAGAATGGTAGAGCCCATCATTTTCACGAGATAATAAGCGACTCTTTAGGTATTACATGGAAGTGATAATACTGATTAATAGGTATACTTTTCAACGGCAAAAATTAATCCAATTTTGAGTAAAATACCTTACAATTCAGGGAATCTAGAAGTTTTTAAAATAAATATGATATACATTTGAAGTTCAACGTCCTTCTAATCCCACAAAAGGAAAACATGAAGGTATACATACTCCAAGAAGATATTTTACTATCCAAGCTACTCAAGAATACGATGAAAAACCAGAACCACGAGGTTCGGTTATTTACACATGCTATGGAATTTCACCAAGCTGTGTTGGACAATAAACCAGACATGGTCATCATAGATTTATTGGTTTCCTACATTGCAGGTTACGAGCTCATTTCTAAAATAAGAAAGATTACATCCAAATATATTAAGATTGTTGTTCTATCTAAGGTAAATAGTCAGAACGCAGTACAAGAGGCATTCCATTTGGGCGTAGATGAATACTTAATCGCTCCTTTCCAAATGCAAACAATAGTTGCCAGAATCAATAGGTTAAACAGATATACAATTGATCTTCAACCGAAAGACGTCGTGCAACTAAAGCCTGTAATGGCTTAATTTAATTGGCTACAGCATAAACGTGATCTGGTATTAAAATTCGATACAGTGGTATTTGATTCTATTGGCTAGCTTAAGAAGCTCACCGTTTTATTTAAAACCATTCTTATCGATGCTTGCGCAAATATTCCTTCTAAAATATTATTAATTGAAACCTTGTTGGGCTTGAACCAATTAGATCGTCCATTTATCTCATCGCATAAAGCAATTTCCTATCAAGAAAATGCTTAGCAGAATACCGATATTGCAATCCTAAAAATGATACTTTGCCATCAACAGCAACTGATCTCGTTGAACAGCAAATTTCCTAATATTTATATTATATTGAAATTTGATTTCATATTCACTCCTGAGAGGAATGAAAAACTCCAGACCGACAAACCTAGCATGTAGATTATCCGTTTGTTGTAATATCTGGATATTGGCCTGTGGAACCAATCCGTAACTCACTCCGGCATATACACCTTTGGTGTTAATATATTGTCTCATGCCAAAGAGATATGAAAACTCACTTGTACTGGCTTTATCATCAGTATAAAATAGTTTGCTATGAATCTCAATTTGCTTGATTCTCTTCTGAATCCCAGCGGAATAAAAATGAACATGTTCAGAAGCAGCAGTTAGTCGACTTGCTGTAACAGAATACTGCATCCCATTTTTGTATTCAAAATACAATCCAGCACCAAATCTTACCTTGGCCAACAAATCTGAATTACCATATGCAAAATGCGTATGAGCATAAATGTTCTTATTGATTTTTCGATACCACTCCAATTGACCCTGCAGTCCACGCTCCCCTACTATTTCTCTTACATTCAACTGCGCCACAAATACAGATTGCTTAACTTTCCTCCCATAGCCCAACTCATACTGCTGCAAGGAAACCAACTCATCCACTGGGGCAAATAGATGATACCCAAGCGCTACAAATTGCTTTGTAGTCTGAGCCTTTATCTCATTCAATAAATTCTGTGCCTTTTCAAAGTCTGGATGCTCCGCTACAATCACACTCAATAATTCCTTACTTGCTCCATACTCTTTCAACAAACTCAAATTATAGGCCTTCCTATAATCAAACATGTGATTGCCCGTGAAGTGTATTTCACTTTCGTTAATGAAATTTTTTGCTAATTGAAATTCACCGCTGCTTTCAAGTACATCAAGTTTTAGCAACACTGCATCTATGCTTCGAGGAAAAACAAACAACAGTTTATCTATAGCTTCTTTAGCGGCATCAATATTTCCTGACCAAAAATGTAGTCTACTAAGCATGATTCCCAGCTGGTAATTATCCTTATTTTCACCTAAGGCAGACTCTGCCAATGCTATCGCACCTTCATAATCATCCTCTTCAAAAGCCAAATGCCTGACTTGTTCCAATGGATCATCAATCGATACAACATCAGTCTGAGCAACCGATTTTGCCGTAGACACCAAAAAAAATATAATAACAATTAACCTCATTGTCAGATGTACTGCAAATAATGGGGCAGGTTTTCAGAAATGGAAAATGGGCGACATTTAATCTATGTAAGTTTCTCTCAGGTTCAAAATTGAAATTCAGAAATATGGAGGCAAGTAAACCCATTGAGGTATTTCAGTATGAAGCAAAAAAAAACCTACTCACTTCTGAGCAGGTTTATTTTTTGAATAATTTTCAACACCCTTTGATTATAAGACAGGAAAAAAGAGTGCTACCCCTATTAGGAGTTTAAAATTATTTTATATTTTATTTTTGTTATATGTAAGTTATTCATTTTTAAGAATCAATGCCAAACACGCCAGACATTCTATTTTCAATTTCAAAGCCATACATCAATGAATAATTTTTAAAATCTTCTGGTTGTTGTAAAAAAATTGGGCCCTACTCCTTATTTCTTAATTGAGAATTTAAAAGCATTCTTTAAAATTCTGATTAATCAATTTAATTGGCATTTAAACATTAAACATAAAAAATAGGGTTCAAATATTTAAGGAATAGGACCCATGACTACTAGCCTAGTCATTTAAAACAACTTCCATCTTACATGCACCAGACTTCTCGGTACATTTATATCTTTCTCGATTAAAATCGATATCAACTTTTCTGGATGAATACTTTCCTAACCATTCTACTCTTTCTTCATTCATCCATATTTTCTGATTTTCATCATTAAATACATAAAGTATATGTCTCTAAAAAGCAATGGTTGCTTCAACAGAGAATATTTCTTTTAAAACCATAAAAAAAGTCGACTTGCCTTGCAAGTCGACTTTTTTTATCACGTAAATCATCTATTATAGAATCTTAATACGTCTTTATTGGCATCCTATATTTCTATTTAGTTTGCCACCAAGGTTACTTTTATAATATCGTGGATTTCAGGAAACTCAAAACTTTCACTCGATTCTCTTTCAAGCATAGCCCCTTCGTTGGGCCCTACATTGACTCCACTCTGCCTAGGTGCTTGATTTACTCCTATCCCAGGAAATTCATCTACTTCTGTCCCAGCATCCCAAACACGCATAATACTTGTTATTTCCCCAGTCAATGGCAATCCATTATGAAATAATGGAATAAAGTTAGCCCCAACAAACAAGTCATTGGTTTCTTCCATCATCGTCGCAAGAGCGAAAAAATCACCATCAACAGCTCCTTCCAATGTAAATTCATAAGATTCACCAAATGCAATGGAGGCAGCAGCTGTCGACCCTACAGGAATGGTAAAGGTATTGCTAAAGCCAGATGGGTCTGCATCTTCGGCCAACGATTCGATCTCAGACGAAGCGGGAATTCCAGTATTGAACAAGCTATCATTCATAGCATAGGCACCAGGCGAAAATGTCGAGAAAAAACCACTTCTTTCAGCCAAAAAATTATTCATTGAATTATTTGTATTAAATCCAGCCAGATCAGACAATTCATCTGAAGCAAAATCTCCAACAGTAAAGATTGGCGCCAACTGATCTTCGTCATGGATGAGCCAGACACCTTCTCCTACTCTATCAAATACCGACATTTCCGTCAGAACATTTTCTAATGTCACAGCAAATTCAGTCCCACCGTTATGCACAATATTCACTTCCATAAAATTTCCAACTGGAAAAGATGAACCACTCGCTACCAATTCCATTTCATTGGTACCTAGTTCAGTAAACACTCCCGCGTCAAATATTTCCATTTGTGAGGACACCTCTCCTTCTAATGGAGTTCCTCCTGGATATAAATCAATACCTTCCTCTGATGTCGCAAAAAACAAATCACTAAAATCATCTGTTCCCACTACCAAACTTAGTCTATGTCCAACTCCGGCATTGATCAAAAAAGTCTCTGTTTCAGCTGAATCCAATATTCCGGTTGCTCCTGAATCCAAGAATTCTTTTTCCTCATATACATTCTCAATGGTAATCGTAAAATTCCCACTAAATGGAGGAATCACAGGCTCTGGTTCCTCACATCCTACTACTACAAATAGGAATACACTTGCCGCTATCCAAAAAATTGACTTAAAACTCATTCTTTAATCTTAACGTTAGATGTTTTAATTGTTTCTACTATGAACAAACGGCATGTTTGCTCAGCTAATTGTTGTTTTGTGGGAATTTTGCAAAACTAAAATAAAAAGGCCAGATTTCTGATGAAATCTGGCCTCATATAAAAAAACTTCTAACCAACTTTAAAACTTATATCCTGCTGAGATTGACAAACTAAGATTATCTATATAACTGTCAACTTCACCTCCTGCATTAGTTTGTTGACTTATTGGATTCAATGAACGACTTCCGCCTAATCTTATGGAAGAAAATAAATGATCACCAAAGCTATAGTTAAGTCCTAATCCTGCAGTGGCTCCCACTGTCAATCTATTTAATGATGTCATAGAATCATCATACATTTCTTTTTGCATCATAGTGTGTCCATTGTGTTGCATTTCTAGCTCAAGATTCTGATCAAATGAAACCAAGTAGTTTACATTCAAACCTCCTTCAGCAAACAAACTCAAGTTATCATTAGACCAAAGATTAACTCTTGGCTGTACGCCAAACGATAAAAATTTAAGTGATTGCCTGATCTGAGTCGTTTGATTCATCATCGATTGATCTTGTATCTGAACATCTTCCATTGGAACACTTTGTCTCAGTGAAAAATCACCCAACGGAGTTGCAACATTTGTGTCTAATAGATATGATGTTTCACCATTCGCTCCAACAACCATATTTGATTCGTTAAATATGCATTCGCTTTCAAACAAGCTATGGTTTACTACTTCGTTATGCGACAAGCTGTAAGCAATAGAAAATCTCTTATTGATATTTTGTAATGCTCCTACACCGTATTCATATCCTCGGTAAGACAGATCATAATCTGTAAGACTGTATGAATTTGTTTCCAATCCAGAAACCCTTAAAAAATTAGAATTTATATTCATGAAACCATATAATGCAAACTTGCTATTGTTTACTTCAACTTCTTCTTTTTCATACGGAGTAGTTTCAAGACTCAATGAGATTGCATTGCGTTCAAGGATATTCAACAATCCATTTTTCGGAGGCAATTGATTAAATCCGATCACCCCTTCTACTGGAGTGCTAATTTCTAAAGAAGCCTGCGTATGCGGTGTTGTGTTCTCAAGCACTTCTTTATTTGATAAAATTGGAAAAGCTATATTTTCAGCAGATCCTCCATTTCGCATGCCTGGCGTAAAATTATTATTTGTAGGTGGCACTACATTATTTACTCTATTTAGATTAGGAGTAGTATTATTTATTGCTCCTTTATTATTTGTTGCTCTAGAATTTGTACTTTTTGCTTTTACGGGTTTGTTATTGGTTGACGAAATCTCGTTTTCGTTTCTATTATCTATTTTGGCAATTTCTGATTCAATTACTAGATCATTTTCAACTGTGGTTTGTTCATTTGATGAAGTAGTTTCTGGGAGAGTAGCTACAGCAAACTCATTAGATTGCATTTCATTGATAGCAGATTTTAGTTCACCTACTTGCAATGCATTAGATATAGAAAATCCAAGTAAACCTAAAAAAGGTATCAATAGTAAAGGCCAGAATAATAGTCTCTTCCTACTAACTGACTTTTTGGCCGGTTTATTCACTTGAACCATGGCAGCCAAAACCATATCGTCTGTCGGCTCATTCCAAGCAGCAGGTGATATGGCATCCTTTCCAAGTTTGGATAAGAATAGCTTATCGATTTCAGTAATTTGTTTCTTTCCCATTAATTATAGTTATATAACTACCTCAAGTTGATGTTGTAGTAATTTTCTTGCTTTTGATAATTGCGACTTTGAAGTACCTATTGATATTTCCAAAATCGATGCGATTTCGTTGTGTGTATAACCTTCTAAAACGTAGAGGTTAAATACAGTCCTGTAACCGTCTGGTAACGCTTGAATAAGTTTGGTTAGATTCTCAGATGAAATCACGTTTGATTCTTCTGAAATCGTTGAAACATCCTCTACATCCATCTCAGTGTCAAACGCTTCAAAATTATTCTTCTTTTTTCTCAGGAACATCAAATTATCGTTTACCATTACTTGCGCTGACCATGATTTAAAATCACCTCTTTTAACGTCAAATTGATCCAACTTCGAAAAAATATTTATTAGCCCATTTTGCAAACAGTCATCTGCATCAAATCTGTTACCGTTGTAACGAAGGCAAATGGCATACCAATACGACTTAAAATGTTGATACAGATCCATTTGAGCTGATCGATCTTTTTTCTTCGCCTTTGAAATAAGTTGCTTTACTTGTACTTGCATTGTTATATTAATATGCTAATAACAACAAGAATATGACATTATAATCACAAGGGTTGCCTGGAAATCTAAAAAAGTTTTATGAAAGACTAAAAAAACCTTAAAAATTTGACGAAAGTCCTAAAATCAATGGTTTCAGACCGAAATTATCTTTTATAATTCCTAAAACGCATCTTTAAAACACCGATAACCGCCTCTTTAAAGATGCTTGTATCCATCTTGGAGGTACCTAATTCGCGGTCGATGAATGTAATTGGGGTCTCTTTGATCTTAAACCCGAGTTGAGTGGCATAATATTTCATTTCAATCTGGAATGCATAGCCAATAAATCGGATCATACTAAGATCCATGGCCGCCAGAACCTCCTTTTTGTAACAGACAAAGCCTGCTGTAGGGTCTTTAACCCGCATTCCTGTTATAAGTCGAACATAAATGGAAGCACCAAAAGAAAGCATCAATCGATAGGTTGACCAGTTGCTGATATCCCCTCCTTTCACATATCTACTCCCTACTACAACTCCCGTATCGGGTTCTGAACAGAGCATCAACATAGGTTTTAGAGCGGAGACCGGATGACTAAAGTCGGCATCCATTTCAAAAATATAATCGTAGTTGTGTTCGATTCCATATTTAAAGCCAGTTATGTAGGCAGTTCCCAAGCCCAACTTACCTGACCGTTGTATCATATGTACACGTCCGGCGTTTTCTGATTTCAATTTTTGTACCTCATCGGCAGTTCCATCAGGGGAGCCGTCGTCTACAACCAAAACCTCGAAAGAAGGGTCCTCTTTCAAGATAGCAGTTACAATCAATCGAATGTTTTCGATTTCGTTGTAAGTAGGTACAATGATTAAATTCTTACTCACTTTATGTTTCTATTCAATAAAGGTAATTAATATGAAGACTTTCTGATGGGACTACAACGCCTAGGCCTCAATCAAGGCTAGAACCGCCGCGACCACATCATTTTCTGTAGGCTTACTAAAATAATCACCGTCTGAACCAAATGGTGGGCGATGCTCGCTTGCCGTTATTGTTACTGGTGGCGCATCCAATTGAAAATATCCACCTTGTCTTTCAAGTACTTCTTGCATCATGTATGCAGTTGCCGCTCCAGGAAGATCTTCATCCATAAAAATGACACGATTGGTTTTAGCAATAGATTTCCCGATAAGCCCAGCGGTATCAAACGGAAGCAAAGTCTGCGCATCTATCAACTCAATGCTTACATCATATTCTTGCAGCATCTTGATTGCTTTTTCTGCGATCCGCACACACGCGCCATAGGTTACCAAAGTCACATCTTCTCCTTCAGACATAATTTCAGGAACTCCCAACGGTATTTTGAAATCTAGAATATTGGTCGGCAATTGTTCTTTCAGTCGATATCCATTCAACACTTCAATCACCAATCCTGGATCATTGCCAGCCAGCAAAGTGTTATAAAAACCAACTGCTTGTGTCATATTGCGGGGCACACATATATGCATTCCTCTCAACGAATTGATCAACATTCCAAGATGAGAACCTGAATGCCAGATTCCTTCCAGTCGATGCCCTCTAGTTCTTATGATTGCAGGCGCCTTCTGGATCCCATCTGAACGATATCTTACAGTCGCAAGATCATCTGTCAATGGAGAAAGACCATACATAATATAATCTAGGTATTGAATTTCTGCGATTGGACGCAGTCCTCGCATAGACATACCTATTGCCTGACCCATAATACTCCACTCTCTTATCCCTGTATCAAAAATCCTAAATTCACCATATTTATCTTGAATACCCGCAAAACCCTGGTTCACGTCTCCAATTTTACCTACATCTTCTCCAAAAGCTACAACTTCTGGACGAGCTGCAAACAGTTTATCAAAGTAATGATTCAAGATTTCAAAGCCATTGATCTTTTCACTTTCGTCAAATGTTGCAGGTACACTAGAATGAATGGCAGCATCATTAGAAGAGTATAAATTGGAATGATAATCTTCATTGGAGCGTTCAATCGCAGTCGTAATCAAGTTTTCCAGATCCAAAGGAACAGGAATGCCGGTCAAAACCAAATGACTTTTTAGCAGTTCAGCTGTTTCGATAATCTCACCATATGAAGGCAATCTTCTTGTTTCAATTTCCTTGATCAACTCAAGTGCTTCTTCTTCAAATGGCAAACCTTGTACGGCAGCCAACATTTCTATCTTTAATTTAGGAAGCTCAAAAGTAAAATTCTTCCAAGCCCTCATTTTTGCCTCTTTCACCAATTGCTTAGAATCTACTTTCATCTGCTCGATGATCGATTCACTGATCAATCCTTTGTCGAGAATCCAGGAAATAAATTGTGTAATACAATCTTGCTTGGTTTCCCACTTCAATCTTTTTTCAGACTTATAGCGCTCATGAGAACCAGAAGTCGAATGACCTTGTGGTTGCGTCAGCTCCTCAACATGGATCAAAACTGGAGTATGATCTTCTCTTGCCTTCTGAATGGCACGATCATACACATTGATCAAAGAAGCATAATCCCACCCTTTCACATTGAATACATGAATTCCTTCATCCTTCTTTTTCTTCTTGGCAAAACCACTCAACGCTTTTGAGATGGATTGCTTGACCGTTTGATATTTAGATGGAACAGAAATCCCATAACCATCATCCCATACAGAAACTACCATGGGTGCTTTAGAAACCGCAGCTGCATTCATTGATTCCCAAAAGATACCTTCCGAAGTACTCGCATCTCCAATGGTGCAAAAAGCAACTTCATTCCCTTTATCCGTGAGTGTATCAAACTCGGTAGGAAGCTCCATATTTCTAAAAAGACGAGAAGCATGAGCCAGACCAAATCCTCTAGCCATCTGGCCAGCAGTCGGAGAAATATCCGAACTTATATTATGGAGATCCTTAAGTGGCATCCAATTATCCTCTTTATCTATGTATGGTGTAGCAAAATGCGCATTCATCTGACGTCCGCCAGAGAATGGATCGTTTTGCGTATCAGCGTATAATTGGGCAAAAAACGCCTCAATTGAGGACAATCCTAGGGCAAATGCGAAGGTTTGATCGCGATAATAACCAGATCTGTGGTCTCCTTTCTTAAAAAAACGAGCCATCACAACTTGAGGTAATTCTTTACCTCCCCCAAAAATTCCAAATTTTGCTTTACCGGATAGAACCTCACGTCGTCCGAGAAGACTACATTCACGTGATACTAGACACAACCACAAATCTTGCATGACTTGTCTTATAAATGCCTCATTATCAAGGTCTTTATCTCCATTTGAAGGGAGATTATACTTCGGTACTTCTATCATCAGCTTGGTTGAAACGTGCCGCAAATTTAAGGCTTTGAGATCAGATTTTACTATAATTCTATTTCTAATATGTCTTCATCCTCATAAAATTGAGAATAGGCTATACAAACTGGTGTATTATTTGCAATTCGTTAACTATACTTTAAAGGCTTATTCATGCCTCATAAGTAAATTTCACTTATCTTTGGTTCTGTAATAATTAAACAAGAAATGAAAAGAATACTATTCACTTTGACCTTATTGGCTGGTTTTGCAGCATTTGGATTCTCTCAGAACCCAATTAAAGATGTAGCACCTCCACCAGTAAATGAAAACGGTCCAGTTATGGAACTTGAGTCAACAGTTGTTGATTACGGTACTATTGCTCAGAACTCAGAGCCTTTAAGAAAGGTTTCTTTTACCAACACTGGTAGAGAACCATTGGTTATCTCAAACGCGAGAGGATCTTGTGGATGTACTGTTCCAACATGGCCAAAAGAGCCTATCATGCCAGGAGAGTCTGCGGACATCGAGGTAAGATATGCTACCAACAGAGTTGGACCATTCAACAAAAAAATCACACTAACTACCAATGAAGGTGGAGACCCTAAAGTACTAAAGGTAACAGGGACTGTACTAAAAGAGGAAGTTGAAGAAAGTGTACCTGCTGGTGAGCCAAGCATGCTCAACCCAGGTGGAGGAAAGTAATCCTTCAATAAAAAATATAAAAAAGCCTTTGGAGTCATCCAAAGGCTTTTTTTATTCAATCCTTTTTCAAACATTGTGCAATGCAAAAAATCTTCCTTGGTCTGATACGTGCCCTTCTGGCATTCATCGGCGCCTTTTCTAAGGACTGGGCGGCAAGGACTGCTGCATACCTATTTGAGCGACCAGTTAGAAGAAAAAATAGGAAGTGGATGAAAGAATTCTTAGACGCTTCCGCAAATGATCATTTCGAGGTTGATGGATATCCGATTAAGTCGTACATCTGGAAAGGAGAAAAAGCGGGCGTACTATTCCTTCATGGATGGAGGAGTAACGCCGCAAGATGGAAGTATCTCATCACTCAAATGCAAGATCTTAATATTGATTTAATTGCTGTAGACGCACCAGGGCATGGAGAAAGTAAGTATCCAGCCTTTACCCCACCCAACTACGCCAAGGTCATCAACCCTTTGATCCAAAAATATAAACCCAAAATCATCATCGCCCATTCAGTGGGTGGTTATGTTGCACTCTTCCACCATGCCAAATTCAAACCCAAAGGAATTAAATACGTGCTCATGGCGCCTACCTTTGACATCATGCTTCCAATTACGGAAATGTTCAAAGTCCTAAAACTGAATATCAAAACCCAAAAGAAATACATTGAAAACGTTGAAAACAACATCGGTGGAGATATAAGTACCATCCGGTCCGATAGACTCATTCAAGAAGAACAACTAGAAGGCCTATTAATTCACGATGTCAACGACAAGATCCTCCCCTATCAAGATTCGATAAAATTAGACAAAATTGCACCTGGATTGAAGTATCACCAAATCGAATCGACTGGACATAGAATGCAAAATGATGTTGTCGAAAAGATCATTGTAGATTACGTAAAAAGTGAATTGGCTTAGCGCCATATTTCTTCATCAGCAATACTTGCCAATCATATATTTCTTAGTATCTTTTTTATTACTTTTAAAGTATAACCCCAAGCTACTATGAAACGTAAAACATACCTAATAGTACTGTCTGTATTGTGCATTTTCTCATTGCTTTCAACAATACAAATCAGTGCTCAAGGCAATGATATTCTCAAGACCATAGACAGTCTGGAATCGTCTTTGCCAACCATCACAGAAGATTCCATTTTAATAGAGACATACGCAGAGCTTTATCGGTATTATCGAAGGAGCGATCTAGCAAAGGCGAAAAAATATTTGGACCTCGAACTAGCGATTACTGAAAAAATAGGCGACAACGAAAAGATCTACGCAGCCAAGAATCGGTTGGCAATCTATCATAGCATTAATCGAGAACTAGACAAAGCTGATGTCATTTTTGAAGAATTACTAGAGCACTATAGAAAAACTGGTAATAAAAACAGAGAATCCTCCATTCTTACCAACCTGTCGAATAGTTACATGGAAAAGGGAGAATTAAAAATGGCTCTCGAAATGCAATTTGATGCACTTAAAATTGAGGAAGAACTTGGAGTAAAAGGAATTGCTTTAGGTAAAACATATTTTACAATTGCAAACATCCTGAGACTTAATGAAGAACCAAGCGTTGCCATAGAGTGGCTAGACAAAGCCTTGAAAGAATATCGATCTGAAGATGCCAAAGAATTTGAAGCGCAGACCATTTACATAAAGGGGCTTAGTTACCTTTCTTTGGATTCTTTGGATCTCGCTTGTCCGTTGATGGAGGAGGCCATGAATTATTTTCGTTCGGTACAGAACATTCCTGCTATGTCGACGGTACTGCGAGGATTGGGTAATTGTGCCGAAGAAAGGAAGGATTACGATGAAGCTTTAAAACTCTATACAGAATCATTGGAAATCAGTAAAAAAGTAGGAGACAACAGAAGAGAAATTGAATGTCTTTCTAAACTAGGAGAAATCCATTTGATAAGAAAAGAATACGAGGTGGCTGTTCCTTATCTGGAAAAATCCCGACAGCTGATGGAAGAGAAAAATATTTCAGTGTATAAAGTTAAGCTATTAAATATTTTAGGTAACGCACTTTACAATTCAGGAAGAATTGACGAAGCCTACAATGTCAAACTAGAATACATCGCCGAAAATGATTCTATGCAAATAGAAAACAACAAGGCTGCGATTTCTGAATTGGAAATAAAATATCAAACTGAAAAGAAAGAGCAAGAAATCATCTTACTGGAGGAAAGAAACAAGCTACAAAGCATTCAAAAGAAAGCCATGACTGGAGGAATAGCTGGGCTGCTTGCTTTGTTGGCATCACTATTTTACGCTTCACGACAAAAACTAAATCGAAATAAAATCGAGAAAGAAAAAGTAGATCAAGCCCTCAAGTTTAGTCAGCGAGAATTGGAGATTCAAAACAAAGAGCTAACTGCTTATGCCCTACAACTTGCTCATAAAAATGAGATACTTGAAGGAATCAAGGATGAAGTCAAAATCATACATAATAACTCAAACGAAAGTAACGACCTTCAGAAAGTTTTAAATACCATCGACATAAATCAAAATGATGAAGATTCTTGGAATTTATTCAGAGCGCGATTTATTGCTGTTCATAGCAATTTTGAAACAACCGTGAAAGAGAAATTCCCTGAGGTTACTAACAACGAGATGAGATTGATGTCGCTTTTAAAAATGAATTTGAACTCCAAAGAAATCGCAAACATCTTAAACATCTCAAATGAAGGTGTCAAAAAAGCCAGGTATAGACTGAGGAAAAAATTAGGATTGGAACCAAGCGAATCACTTGAAGACTTGGTGATCCAATTATAGAATCACCAAGCCATTCGTGTATCAATTTCTATTTAAAGCGTACTTTTCTCTCAACTTTTTTAGGAGGAGCTTTTGCTGATGATTCTGATTTTTGACTAAGTAGTTTTTTTAACTTCTGATCAAACTCAGCTACTTTGGCATCAAAAGCTTTTTGGACCAAACGATCAACCTCCGCTTGATCAGAAATATCAATTTCTGCCAATTGGGGAGCAATTGTCACTAAGATCGGATTAAAGTCTGTAATTTCTTTGATATCATTTGACGTTATATTCCACGGTATGGATCCGCCAAAAGCTATATGGATTTCTGAAGGAGTCACTTTGATATCCCTGGTACCAGTTTTCTTTTTCCCATTTATACTGTTGGCAGAAACTCCCGTAAAAGGACTTGGCCTTTCCGAATTCAATATTTGTAAATCAAAACTCGGATCATCATCTTGAGGCCTTCCTTCTGAATAATCATAGAACAAATCCCCTTCCATTCGAGCCAAAAATGTTTCTTCGCCAAAATGTTGTAAGACTGGATCAACACTCTGCTCAATACTTAGTTCGGGATCATAATATATATTCCCTAAATCATACATGCCCGTCTCTTCATCCAATACCAAACCATTCCAATGAAACGGGGTAACATCTGGTGTGGTCTGTTCAGAAATCCATCTTTCACCGCTTGGGAAATATGCCGCATACTGTCTAGGCATCCCCGCATAATCAGTTACATACTGTGTACTTCCATAGTGATCATAATGATAATAAAATTGCTCAAGCTCTCTTACCAAATTCCCCAAACTGAAATTGTATCCTGCTTGAACATTCTCATTGGTGATTCCTGCATTTTCATAGAATACCGGCACACCTGGAGGTCCTAATGTATCTGGTGGACTTAACACTGGCCAGTTTCCAGGTGGTGTATTCCAAGGGTTATCTCCATCAGCATCAGGAAGACTGGTCTCATTTATTTCCGGCTGTCCTAATAAGGCAAGTAGCGATGGCGGTCCAGGTGCTACACCCAATTCAGCATAGTACTCCAACACTGAATCCTCAAATTGCTTTATACGTCTTTTGTAATCAATTCCTCCTGCGGTAATTTCAGGACTTTGCCCTAGTGCCGTCTGAAAAATACCAGTTCCTAGCTTGGTGAGTATTCTTGTGTCGCCTAAGAAGTAATGTTTTCTATAGTCGTTTTTATAAACGGTAAAGTACGGACTTACCGCGACAACAAAATTGGATTTGTGCTCCAAAAACCCAGCAGGTGCTCCGTTGATAAAAACGCCTTGCTGCTCGCCGTGACTCTTTATGGTTCGATGCCCAAATGCATCATAACTATACCGACTAATATACCCATTATTAGATGCACCAATCAACCTATTTTCTTCGTCAAAAATATTTTGATCAAAGTCAAAAACCGATTGACTATTCTTTAATAACAAATTGCCATTGGGATCGTAATGAAAATCCCTTCCACCGACTTCCGACGGTCTCGTTGGTTGATCTTCATGTTCGTAAACATAATCCAAAACTCTTGTAGTCAATACTTGCTGCTCGTTGCCTACTCGATGCACTTGATTCTTCATGGTTAAATTATTCAAAGCATCGTAATCAAGAAAGACATCGTAGAATTCTTCTTTATCTCCACCTGACCATTTGCCATTTGATCCAATGAGTCGGTACAGTGAATCATATTGATACTCCTCGGATAATGAACCACCAATTTTTTCAGGTATTGCTGAATTGATTCTGCTTACCAAATTATCCACCAAGTCATAGGTATATTTTTCATCTGCTGCTTTTGAACCATCTGATAGAATACTTTTCTTCGCCACCAACCTTCTTTTGTTGTCATACGTGTATTCTTCTTTTGTATTATTGCCAAACTCGACAAAAACACGATCAAGGTGTTCATCATACCCAACATAATTCAAATAGCTTTCAGAATTGTCACCGATCGATCCTACTATACTTTCCAATTGACCACCACGCTGGTATTTGTATTCTAATTTTTCTCCATCCGGATAAGTATACTCAACTACCCGATCCCAGCTATCGTATGCTGCTTCATTTACGTAAGTAAAGACGTTGGTACGATTGATCATTACAGTCCTAATCGTTTTGGTAGGATTGCCA
>CALFDU010000036.1 GCA_937950315.1 uncultured Saprospiraceae bacterium
GATTCAGATGGAGGCGAGTCACCGATACTGAATCCATTGGATGAAAAATTCACTCTGTAGTGATATGAATTTGCGACTGTATTCAATCCCGTATCTAAAAAGGAGGTGTCTATCGCTTCCGCAAATGAAACAGAAGAAAACGCCGCACCAGGTACATCTGAATAATTGATGTTGTCGATACTTCTTTGTAATTGGTAGTTGTATGGACCCATGTTGGTCAATGTGTCCACATCAGCAGCTAAGGGTTTAACCCAAGAGACAAATATTTCTCCGTTGTTGGTGGATGTGGTCTTTACATCAACCGCTGTGAGCAGGGGCACATTCCTCCTCGCGGTGACACAGACTTCTTCCGAACTAATACTCCGGGAGAAATTATAAAACTGTGGTGTCTGTGCGTTTGTTTTCAATGAGAAGTTGGCGAGGACTCGATAACAATATACCTTGCCAGCTTCAAAATCTGTGTCTTGGAAAACAAATCGATTGCCCACTTGATTCTGCACCAAGAAAGCAATCTGTGTATATCCTTGCCCATCCAGTCCAGCTACACAGGAGTCTATTTCAAATGGATTGGATCCTATCTTTTTCCACACCGAGAATCCTCTGAAGTAATCGTCCGCATCGATGTCACATACGTAGGGCGCCTCCCAACTCACCTCGATGGCGGTCTCGGACGCTTCAGCCTGAACATCAAGCGGTGGTGGCCCCATCACATAAACCCGTATCGTTTTTAGATCCGTCAATCCTGTATTGGCATTGATGTTATTGTCCTGCGCTCTAAAAACAAGTTGATAGGGTTCTTCTCTTATATGAATACATTCCGTATTCCATCTCAGTGTGTCTCTGATAACAGAAGGTCGGAAAATGCCTGAATTGTCCCAATCAATATCCACATCCGCTATCTGGAATATTCCTCCAGTAGCGGTGACTTGAATAAGGTCGTTGTCATTGAGGTCACTGACCTCAATGGGTATTTCTAATTGTTCTCCAGCCACTACACAGTATTCTTCTACCGTTTCTATCACGGGGGGATCATTCTCACATACACGTACAAGGATCTGCATATCTCGTATGATACTGTTGATGAGCGTTCCTTCTCTGTATTCTTTGATTTTGATGGCAATATTGTATTCTCCTGCTCTCTGAGGCGCATTCCAGACAAAGTCTCCAGTTCGATTGTCGAACGAAACAATGTTATTGGGACCCGGCATTATTTGATCTGGAAATTGATAGTTGGGGACAATCGAGTCCAATGCTTGCAGCGGGATGACCAATTCATACGCTAGGCTATCTCCATCTGGATCAAAGGCATTGGGGTTGTGTATAAATCGTTTGTTGGTACAGGCAAAATCTATTGGGGGCTGGAGTAAAATAGCACTGTTGTTCAGCCCATTAAATTGATCGTCAAATAGAGTAAAGGTGGTCTCGATATAGAATTTGATATCTACAGAATTGGGGAAATTCAAATTCTGAATTTCATTGACTCGGTTGGGGTCTTGAAAATACATTTTGTAAGTAGCTCTACCTGGATAGGTATGTGAGTCGACATAAAAGTTGACCTGAATATCTAGTCCTGGGATTAATTCTCCTTCTCCATTGGATCTTCCGATAACTGTACTGGTTCCATCGCCCCAAAATAATTCCAAAGAATCTCTGTCCGCTCCTGCGCTACTGGCTTTGGTATAGGTAGTAATGGTCGTTTCAATGGTCAGAGGTCCAGTCTGTCTATAGGTGATTTCACCAGACCTGTTGTGCGTAGCAAATAGATTGCCGGCAAACATTAAAAGCAACAATACGGAAATAGCATTCTTCATCTTGTACTAAATTAAGCCAAATCTTTTAGAATTGAATTTTGCGAGTAGCTATTTTTAGAAGAAGTCACTAATGAGACTTTCAAACGCTATTATTTAAGCTTTTTGTACACATTTAGGCCATTTTCTCGATCATACAGCCTCAGATATTCATCATCAAAGGAATGATAGTAGTAACTGAATGGTTCGTAATAATCTCCTTCAATGACTTGAAAATTTCCTTGGTCGATCAATGTCTTGCCTTCCGCACTTTTCTTGTCAAATAAGGTAAAAAAGTCAAACGTTTCATAAGCCAAATCAAAATCCCATTTACCTTGTTTGTACACTACAGCATCGAAGGTCGCAGTAAAATTCCAGTCTGCAGAAAAACTAAAATCGGGTCGTTGGTTGCCGTATTCTTCAATGCCAAAAGAGGAAGTCTCAATGGCATTTCCATCAAAGTCTTCCGTACCTTGAAATTCCCAAGAGCCAAGTAAAATTTTACTCATGGAATCGACTTTTATTTTCCTGACAGTAAGGCGATCACCAATCCAATTTTTATACGTCTCTGTTTGCGTGATTTCAGGATATTGATTGGGTATAGTTTGGCTTAAAAATTTAATATCGATACTAAGATATTTCCCCATAGTATCCAAGGTGTTTAAAAGCTTGGGAATGTCTTCGCGTGATTCATAAAAGTAAAGAAGCATATCATAACTTGGAGTCATGGTCGGGTAGTATTCAATCGCTTTAAGCAAACTTGCTTCTGCAGCTTCATTATCATTGAGTTGCATGTACGAACTTGCCTTAAATATTTCAAGAAATTCATCGCCTGTGAATGTGTACAAACTATCAACGGCATCAATGACCTTTTGGTATTCTTCTCGCATGAAATAGTGATCGATGGCAGAGAGGTAAAACGATGGATCACCTTCTTCTGCATAGGAGATCATTTTGTCGGTAAGTTTGGTGTACGCCTGCGTGTCTGCAGGATCTGTCAATTCCATTTCAAGAAAGATGTGTTGCTTTTTTGCTCTTTCTTTTTCTGATAAATCTCGGTAGTATATTTTGTTGGCCTTTTCGATTTTACCATTTTCGATCAGTCGTCTTACTCTTACCAATGCAATCATGTCTTTTAATTCTTGCGACTTGACTTCATCGGGGTCTGTTAATTTTTCAATCGTTTCATAGTATTGAGTCTGGAGTAACTGAGATATATACTCTCCATTTAAGAAATAGTAAATGTCTGTTATCCTATATTTTTTGATTCCACTCGGTTCGAAAAGGTATTGGTGATAGTTTACGCCTCCGCCTGCGTTGTACAATCTGAAAATGATATATATATTCTTGAAGTCATCGATGGTGTAGTTGATGAAAGTGTAGTCGCTTCCTTCATTGACGGCTTCTTGTAGTTTTTGGAAGATGATGTTGCCGTAATTGTCTTCACCAAATTTTTTGTTGAATTTTTCTATGGCTTTATTGCCATTGGGATCGGTCAAGGTGATGAAACTTAAAAAGACTTCATTGTTGAATTTGGCATCGAATAATTCTTCTTCATTGTATTCAAAATTTTCTTGAAGTAAGTAGCCAAGTTCGAGCGCAATAGAATCATAATCTATCTGCGTATAAACATTTGCCGAAAGGCTTAAAAAGAAAAATGTAAGGAAGTTTATCTTGACTGTATTCATAATCTAAATATAAGTCCTTCTATGTAAAATTACCACAAACCCCTAGATGAAATAACTAGACTAAGGGCATGAGAGTAATCAATTACATCTACAAAAATGACCTGATGATTATGTCTTCCTTTTCTTCTTCTGAGCAGCTGGGAACAATACATTATTTAAAATAAGCCTGTATCCTGGTGAGTTGGGATGAAGATTTAAATCTGTTTCTGGATCATTGACGAAGTGCTTGTAATCTTCTGGATCATGTCCACCATAAAAGGTCCAAGTCCCAAATCCATAGGTGCCATGAATATATCTCGCTTCATCAATCGCTTTGTTCTGACCCAAAATCAACACATCAGATTTCACCAAATCTTTTCCGTATGCCGTAGTCTGTCCCATGAATCCCTTCACAGTAGTGGTATGATTCTGTGTCAACATCGTCGGAACCGGATCCCACTTTGCAGAAAATTCAAAAAGGGTAAAGTAATCCGTTTCCGGAGAGACACCTGGTCGGTGCTTGTGGTCAATGGAAGAAAACTCATATTCTAATGGATTTTTAACCAGATCAAAATCTTTGAATGCCAAAGTTGCATCGTAATTCAATTTGGATTGCGCATCAGGATCCGCTCCATCACCATCATACATTTCTGCACAAATATCATGTCCTTCTGCCGCCAGACAAATGTCAAACGAATCTGTCGCGGAGCACATGGCAAACATAAATCCACCGCCCGATACAAACTCCTTGATCCGTTTGGCCACTGCCAACTTCAACATTGAAACTTTATTAAAGCCGAGCTCGCTGGCGAGATTTTCCATGTTTTTTTGATTCTGCTTGTACCAGGGTTGCGAACCTTGGGAGTAGTAGAATTTACCATATTGACCCGTAAAATCCTCGTGGTGAAGATGAAGCCAATCATATTCAGGTAGCTTGTCTTCCAGAACTTCTCGATCATATATAACGTCGTATGGAATCTCCGCATAGGTAAGCACCAAGGTCACGGCATCGTCCCAAGGCTGTATTTTTTCCCCTTTTGCATTGAAATCCGGGGTATAAACGGCGATTTTGGGGGCTTTCTCAAGCTTCATCACCTCCTTATTGACCTCAGGATTGTTGATTTCCCCTCTAATCTGAGCAAATTGCCCATCAGGAATCACTTTATAGCTCACATCTCTTGTCTTTAACTCCTTTTCGAAGCTCGGCAAATTGGTAAATGCAAAACTTCCGCCTTCATAATTTAACAACCAATAAACCTCGAGACCCTGATCCAAAACCCAGTAAGAAATACCATAAGCTTTTAGATGATTTCGTTGATTATCGTGATTCATAGGAATCAATATGTAAGATGCCTGCATATTCAGGCTAAAAAAGAAGCAACTTAGTAGTACAATGATGCGTTTCATAAAGACATTTACGTTATTTGTGACTATTTAAACGAATATGGTTCAAATTTAATACCTCAGTAGAGTCTTATTAAATTATTTTTAATATTTGCGTCAGTTAATTGACAAGATTATAGTGCTAAAGAACATACAATTATCATATCCAACCTATTTTCTCCTGTTTTGCCTCATCGCAGCCTTGGTTTACGCAGTGAGTCTTTATTGGAAATCTAGACATTTCAAGGATTCAAAAAAACGACTCCCACTGGGATTAGGTCTACTACGTTTCTTTTCTGTAGGCCTCATTGCTTTTTTGCTATTGATGCCGTTCTTGAAGCACCTCATTGAATCTCAGCAAGATCCGATCATCTTAATCGCAGAAGACCGTTCACAATCCATAACGGCAACCATGGATAATAGTTCCTTGGAAGCCTATAAAACAGATATGGATGCCCTAGCCGGCGCATTGGAAGAGAAATACGAAGTAAAACGATTTTCTTTTGGAGAACAGGTAAGACCTGGTGCTTTGGACTCATTCAACGATCCATCGACCAACATATCTTCTCAGATTGAATATTTTGAAGATCAGTTTGCCGATCAGAACATAGGCGCCATCATATTGGCTACCGATGGTATTTTTAATGAAGGTAGCAGTCCAGCATACCTCTCATCCAAATTCAAAGCACCGATCCATACCGTTGCGCTGGGTGATACCACCATCAAAAGAGACTTGCTGATCAAGAATATCTTGAACAACCGAGTAGCATACTTCGGAGATGTGTTCAGCATGCAAGTAGATGTGCAAGCATTCAACGCCGCTGGTTCAAGTTTAAAAATTACCGTTTCCAAAATAACAGGATCAAACGAATCAGAAGTAAAGTCGGAGAGTTTCAATATCAACAGCAATAATTATTTCAAGACCTTCGATTTCAAGATCGATGCATCGAATGTTGGGAATGTAAAATACCGCATTCGCTTGGCTGGAATTTCTGACGAACTTTCACGTTCCAACAATGTGAGAGATAGTTACATCGAGGTGCTAGATGCAAGACAAAAAATATTGGTAATGGCCAATGCACCTCACCCAGATCTTGCCAATCTTAAAAAGACGATCGAAAGAAATAAAAATTACGAAGTTGAAATTGCATTGGCTACCAAGCCGACTCCCGCATTGGCGCAATACGATATTGTGATGATGCACAACCTACCAAGTAGTGACAACCCAGTAGGTGCTGCTTTGACTACCTTAAAAACAAAACGTATTCCTACTGTTTTCTTCGTCGGTAATCAGACGAGCCTGCCTTTGTTCAACAAAGCGCAAGAAGCCTTGACCATTACGGGCAATGTCGAAAGCATGAACCAAGTACAAGCCATCTGGGAATCGGGATTCAACGGGTATAAAATCGAACAAAGATTAAAATCAGGGTTGCCAGGATTTCCTCCGATTGATGCGCCTTTCGGCGAATATGCAGAAGGAGCCAAAACGGAAGTGGTGCTGAAGCAGAAAATCGGAAAAGTAGAAACCAATTATCCACTCCTTTGTTACAGCGAATTGAATAGTTGGAAAACAACAGTATTTGCTGGAGAAGGTATCTGGAGATGGCGCTTGTTTGAGTACCAACAATCTCAATCAGATGACAAAGTTTTTGAATTGGTCAACAAGCTGATTCAATACTCATCCAAAAAAGACGACAAAAGAAAATTTAGAGCCTTTGTGTCCAAAAACGTATTCAAGGAAAACGAAGAAGTGCTATTCGATGCACAGTTGTACAATGACAACTACGAGTTGATCAACGACTCAGACGTGTTCCTAAAACTAACAGACGACAAAGGCAATTCATACGACTACACTTTCTCAAAGACAAACAACTACTATTCGTTGAATGCAGGAGAATTGTCAGAAGGAACTTACAACTTCACGGCTACGACCAATTCAGGCGGCACAGAGATGAAGTCTAGTGGAAGTTTTGCCGTGCAATCAATCCAAAAGGAACAATACGATCTCACCGCTCGACACAGTATGTTAAATTCGCTGAGCGAAAGATTCGGCGGTAAGCTATATTATCCAAATGAAATAACTGCGCTTACCAATGATCTTGTAAGTGCAGAATCTATCAAGCCAGTCCTTTACCAAAGAAACAAAACCGAATCACTATTGAATGTAAAGTGGTTGTTTGCATTGGCAGCCTTGGCCTTAATAGCAGAATGGTTTATGAGAAGGTTTTATGGGTCATACTAAATGGTCTTAGACTGTTTGATGTAGTAAGTTAAGTTGTTATTGTCAGGTGAGATTATTTGAGCTGTGATATGGAGCGGAGCCAGCCATAGCAAGTCTGATCTCATATCACTTATTTTCATTCGTTTTATCAAGATCTATAGTTTCAATAAACTGCCTGCCTTTACTATAATGTAATCGTTTCATTTTATGCATTCTTCCTATTATCAAGGCAGGATGAGTATTTATTTCCTTTGCAAAGGCCATAATTCCATTAGTAGTTATTGGTGTTAATTTTAAAAATCTCTCTTCATCTTTCTTTGAAAAGGTATGTTCTATTGCAAATTGATCTGCTTCATCTTCTTTAACTTTATCTAAATCATCATATTCAAGATTTTCTATGGAAATATATTTTTTACCATGCATAAGGATATGACCTAATTCATGAAAGAAAGTAAACCAAAATATATCGTTGGTTTTATAGCGCGCAGATAATTGCATTATAGGATTATTTCCCAACCATCTAGTAGAGCCATGAATCGGTGCTTTAGGCAAACATGGTGTGTAGACTAATTTAATTCCACAATCAGAACAAATTTTTTGTAATTGCATGAAAAAATCTATTGGATAGGAAGACATTATATCCTTCATCAAACCTATAGAGTTTCGAACTTGTTTGGGATCAAAAGAACAAGCATCAATTTCATTAGCCTGAATTTCACCCTGCCTTAACCAAGCTGAAATAGCATAAGATTGATTAATATAGGCAAGTGATATTCTGAAATTAATTTTGAGAGCTTGTTTGCAATAATATTCCTCCCATGCATCATGGTTTGAAAACCCAAAAAATTTCAACAATTGAAGTACCTTATTTTCTAATTTTCGAGTTTTCTCAACCCAACCTAAGCTAGCCATTGCAGCATAGGGAAAACTGGTTGCCCATGGTTTCGCATTATCAATTTCAACCTTTCTATTAACACGAGCTTTGTATTCATCATACGCCATTTGTCTTTTAAGCCAGAAGTTAGCTTTAACCTTTAATACATCTTCGAACTTAACCGCCATTTCTGGTGTAATTGAACTTTTGCATTTTGTGATTGCAGTTATTGTTTTTTCTGGTTTTCCTACTCGAATTGCAAATTCTTTATTACCCATATCTAATTCTTGGAGTATTTCTACCAGAGTAACACCTGGGTGAGATACAGTTTCTGGGTTATATTCGTTTGTAGTAAGATTCATAGTAATTAATTTTAGTGGTAGTCAACAATTTCCGTTACTTCAATTGCTTCGATTTCAATCCAAACATATTGACCATCATCATTTGTTGGAATTGGTTTAATTTGAGGTTTGAATATTAATCTATATGGGTGGTCTAAGTTACAAGCCCAAGATCCTTTTCTATCTGCTGATAATTCATGGTATTTCCCCGGCAAATGTCTTGCATCCTCAAGAGTTTCGGCAGCTTTCAAATCATCTAATCTTGATTTATATATTTTTGCTCTCTTAGGTCCCAGCTTTTTAACAGCTAAAGCGTCATTGTTAGCATATTTAAGGAGTTTTGAGTCTCCAAATGAAATATCCATTGAATTTCGTGTTCTTATAAATGGTAACGCAAATATAAATAAAATAGTTTACACTAAGTGTTAATTAAAAAATACAATTTTGATGATTGATAGCTCCATAAACCAAGTAATCCAAGCCTAATCCTCCGATTCCTACTATTCTTCCACCAAACAACTTATCTTGTACAAAAATTTGATCAAAATGCACAAACATCTGCACCTTCAACAATGGATATTGCTGCTATTTTTATTGAGTAGCACATTCTCTCTTTCCGCCCAATCGCCAAAAGATTGGCCGAATCTAAAACGTTACCAAGTAGAAAACAAA
>CALFDU010000037.1 GCA_937950315.1 uncultured Saprospiraceae bacterium
ATAGACTTCTTGCGGTGTCAAATCTAACGTTGTGTAAAATCTGACTCTTTGTTCGTAGTATTCTTTTCCTCCTTCATTAACAGAAATCCCGATGGTTTCTTTTGTATTTGTCAGGTAGTCTTCCGACAAATATTTTTTTAATTTTTTAAACGAAGTAATTACTATTTCATCGACAAGTTGATAGCCTTTTTCTGCGTGTTCGGGAACAGCTTTAAAGGGATTAGAAATAAAGAGTTCTTCCGTTGGTGTTTCAAGATATTGGTCGATCATTGCAATGCAATTCTGAATGACCACTTTAGGAAGCTTTTTATTTTCATTCAATCCTCTATCAAGAAATGAGATTTTTTGATCAACGTAGGCTGGTAAATTTTCTATTTTCTTGAAATAGTTTTCAACATCTTCATCTGAGTTTAGTCTTGTATTTTGCGTTTGGTACACCATGCCGATTATAAATCCACCCTCAGAATTAAGAGGCATCAGATGTGTTTCATATTCAAGATTAAAAAGTTTGTTCTCCATGAGAATCTCCAACATCTCATAGTTGATTAGATCCGTTTCTGATAGATCAGCTTGAGGAATTTTATTTAAATCTGCAAGTAACGCCGTAAGTGTTTTCTTTTTATTTGCTAGTTTTTCCTCACCCAACATTTCCCACTCTGAATCTTCAAGGCGATTACTTTTCTGAAAGTCGTGGTAACCATCAATTACATCAGTTAGTGGATTTTTTTTCTCCATTGGTACTGCTGTTTCAATGGCGGTTTCAACGATTGATTTCTGAGTATCGCATGCACAAAATAGAAGGGCCAAGCACAAGAGGAGACTATATGTTTTCATAATTTTGTTTTAATTAATCCAACAGAAAAGATACAAAAAAAATCTAGTCCTTGACCTTATGGTAATATGCTTACCAATTTATTAACAAGCTGATTTTCGATGCGGAATTGAAAAATATAACTGCCATTTGGTAATAGGTAATCAATGATGTGACTTGGTTTGTCAATGACTGCTATTCTTTTTCCGCTTAAAGCAAATATTTGAACTTGCTCCACAGGAATGTCACTTGTATAATTTACTACACCTGAACTTGGATTGGGGAAAATAGTTAAGTCTAATGAAAAAGGATCTTCTGTATTTGTACTAAGACTGCATGCTTCACTAAAGGGATTTAGATTTTCAACCAAGCCTTTTGGAGTGAGATCCTTACCTTCAAAGCCAATAAAATCTTTAGGATATTTTTGAATATTAAATGTGAAGGAAGCGATAGGTTCTGAAAATTGAATCTGAGGAACTTCAAAAATCGGATTGTGATATTTCCAAACCAATTGTTCGTCTTCTGTGAGTTCATAAAAATCCCCAAATCGTCCCGAGCATATTATAAAATTTCCATTCGCTAGACTATGTGCTCCAGACATAAATGGAGAAAATATTTGATGGTCTTTCCCAGAAATCACTTTGGTAGCTTCTTGTGGTAAGAATTGATTGTTTTCATCAAGTAGATATTTGCCTTGAGCGTCCACACCTGGATCTATAATTTTAATAGTGGAATAATCTTGTAAGCCGGATCCGTCAATATTATTAAAAACAGAAATCATACCCCCATTTGGATGCGAATCAGGTATCCAGTTAGGATCATGTTGTTGTCTAAGATTGGGACTTCCCCATCTCCATAGAAAATCACCGCCATGTCCTTGTACTCCACCGGAAGAAGAAGCTGCCTCGTCAATGGTTGTACTGTGATCAATGATATAAATTTCTGATGTATGACGTGAAGATAGGATGATCTGATCTAATGATTCATTGTAATTTACACCATTGCAATGCACCCAGTCTGTTACATTATAACCAAACAATGTATTAAGGTTCAGCCTCCTTGGAGTTTCATCAATATCTCCATAATTGTCTAATGTTTCATCAACGTTTTGTACCAAATGATCTTTGAAGTTCCATCGCCAAACCAATTGGAAACTGTCATTTTCAATATGCTTAAATTCATATAAGCCATCGATTGCGAGTAGATTTGATGTAATCTGCGTTGAATCAAAACCTAGACTAATTCCTTCTTCAAATGTGACTGATTCACGTGCGATAAGAAGAATATTTCCATCGGGCATGATTTCAAAATCATGATGACCTTCTATCCCATAGTCTTGGCTCGATAATGACCAGATGAGATTGCTGTCCCAGTCATATTTTCTAACTTCATCTTGATTCAAAATAATAAAATTTCCTTCCTCATCTAAATATGCCATTTTCAAATCAAAAGACAGATCGGTCTTCCAAGTGTTCACTTTTTCTCCGCAGTTATCAATGAGATAATATTCGGATGAAATCCAAGGGCAATACAAGGTGTATCCATCAGAAACAAGATCCTGATCAATTTCCAAAAGACCAATTGTGGGACTCTGGGCTTGCATTTGCGAAAGCAAAACACTGAACAAGAATAATATGAAACAATTTTTTTTCATAGTCGCAGCTACAAAGTTATTGTAAATATTTAGCGTTAATGATGTCGCGAAAGACAAAGCGGTAGAAATAGAAAACTGTTCAATTCTTTGTATTGATAAAAGCAAAGAATTGAACAGTCTATTTGAGTTTTACTGAATTTACTTTAAATATCATTTAGTCAAGCAATGAACTTGTATTTGGTTTGAAATCTCTACTCTTCATATAAAAGTATAGTATACCAAACAAGATGATCAAAGCAGCAGGGAACCAAGCCAGATTGTCTAAAGTCTGCTGTCCTGCAAAAAAGTCAATGTCATCTCCAGTTAAACCATTGGCCATTGCCGTTTCTTTTGCTGTGTCCAACCAATTTCCAATTACTGGATTCCAGATAGATACACCAAACATTCCTGCACCACCAACAAGAGACATTCCTAAAGCACCTGTCCTCGGCAAATACTCTCCCACAAAGCCAATCATAGTCGGCCAGAAATAAGTCAATCCAATGGCAAATACAGCCGTAGCCAAATAGGTCATTGTACCACTAGAATTTAAGAGTAGAAATATTCCTATTGTTGAAATAATTGCCGAACCAAACAATACCCCAACTGGATTTAGTTTGTGAATGATTGGTCCTGCAAAGAATCTACCAATGGCCATAATTCCTGCCCAGAGTGCAAGAATCAGCATTGGATTGGCTCCTTGATTGCCAAGAATTTTTTCTACCCATTGCTGTGTTCCTAATTCTGAGGTCGCAGTAACTGTCATACAAATAGCGATAAAAATAAATAGTGGATTGACCAATCCTTTTATGTTTTCTCCGGTATCAGATTCAAGATCCTGTGCTTCTGGAAATGTCTGTCCAAAAATCAAAAATGCATAAATCAATGTAGGTATGATCATAATACCGATCAATGCTTGCCATCCAAGCATATCTCCTAAGAAATGGGTAATCAAGGCACCAATAACTATTCCTCCTGGAAACCATACGTGAAACTTATTAAGCATTGCAGTTTTCTTTTCTGGATACATATCAGCAATCATAGGATTACATGCTGCTTCAACCGCTCCATTGGCAAATCCAATAAAAAAGGTCGAAATGATAAGCCCCCAAAATCCACCTAAATTGGCAGCAAATATGGTCATTAACAAACCAAGCATGTGGCCAATAAATGCAACCCACATGAGTTTGCGTGGCCCCAGACTATTGTAAAGTAATCCTCCTAAAATCATAGCCAAAGGAAATCCTAAAAATGCCATCGAATTGATCCATCCGAGTTGCGTTTCATTTACCCCAAAGTCAATATTTAGTTGACCCAAAATTCCTGCTCTTATTGAGAAAGTCATAGCTGTTACTGTCAATGCTATGCAACTGGCAAAAAACAACTTATTTTTACTCGCGTTTTCCATTCTAGTTTTTTGTTTGTTTTTTAATTGATTATAATTTCTTAATCTTAATATTTCTAAACCATACTGGATCACTGTGATCTTGTAATCCTATGTGTCCGGATCTAGCTTCTCCAAATCCTTCCCAGTCCGCAAACTTGCTGCTTTTTAATAGTTTAGTCCATTCCTCATTTCCATGAGTGAATTCAACAACCTTGTATCCATTTTGCCAAAACTCAACATCCCCGTCCTTGGAAATTATTTGAATTTTATTCCATTCTCCTGCAGGCTTAACGGTTACATACTTACATTGTTTCATGTCGTATAGATCTCCTGCACGATGTGTCGGGTACCTTGTGTCTGGATGACAAGTATTATCAAGAATCTGCATCTCAGGTGCTACACTATAAATATATTTATTGTCACCTTCTACAACATTGTAAAAGATACCGCTATTTCCACAATTATAAATCTTCCACTCTAGTTTGAGATGAAAATTTTCATATTGTTCTTTGGTCATAATGTCACCACCATCCTCGACATACCATTTACCTTCTTTCTTTACTGGTTTTAAGTGGATAGCACCATCCTCTATTTTCCAAGAAGAACCAATACCCTCGTTTTTAAATCGCCTAAACTTGTTCATTGACTTACCATCAAATAGCAACTCCCAACCTTCTGCAATTTCCTTTTTTGAAAGCGTATTTAGATTTGCTACATCCTGTGGTTTTACTGATACGAACCCTTTATTATTCGCTGGAATCTTGTTCATGGTGTACCATGCTTCACTTGACCACAAGGAATGATTTTGCTCACTAATAAATTTTTCTTTTAGATGGACATAAACTACATGATCTTCCTTCATGCCATCAAGCTCGAGAAATACCTTTTTTCTATCATCACTTACGTTGACGGATCTTATATTTAGTGGTTTTTCTCCTAGCTTTGGTCCTCCATATTCAATGGTTGGTTTGTAATACCATTGTTTGATTTCATAATCGGATTTATTCCAGCCGTCACCATCCTGCAAAGCTTCAGTAAACTCTATTTCAATTCCATTTGATTTTGCTCTGACTGCAAGCATTTCAAAAGTCGATTTCTCATTATAAACCAATCGTTGCAACCCAAACCAAGCTTTTCTTTCATGTCCCCAGTTTCCTGGATTACCCACCCCGCCTGCATATAAACTACCATCTTCAGCCCATCTAATTCTATTGACTCCTGCATCAAGTCCTTGGATAAATCTGAATACGGCTCCTTGGAGTTCTCCTTCTATCTCTTCTACATAAACTCTCTTGATTCCACCATGTGTTACCTCTCCATGAATCATCTGATTCTTATATGGTCCTATATTAATATAAGTTGGTGTTGAAGGGGAATTGCCAATCTCATCTTGTGGCAGCCATACCACAGGTTTTTGTTCTTTTAAATTTGCTGTTCCCTCAAAGTCAACGGACCTTGAGCCAAACCAGGCGCCATTCTTTACATGAAGTATTTTACTCGCAGGCAACCAATCCCCTTGATTGTCTGCTATGAATAATTCGTCATTGTAGCCTATCCCGATACCGTTGGGCGTTCTTAATCCATGTGCGATAAATTCGATACTTCCATCGGCTTCAGAAATCTTGATGCAGTTTCCTCTGTTCTTATGTTGATTGGGCATACTTGCTCCTCCAGGTAGGATCCCTGTAGCAAGTGTTGCATAAAAATATCCATCCTTATAATCTAGACCGAAACCAAATTCATGGAAGTTGGCTGTCACACCCCAATCATCGCACAATGTTTGATATTCATCAATAATGTCATCCCCATCGTGATCGATCAGCTTGGTAATCTCTTGTTTTTGCATTACATAAATCACATCGTTTACGACCTTTACTCCCAATGGTTCAGCAAACCCCGACGCAATTTCTTTTACAACAATATCTTCTGGATTCTCAGCAGTAGTGTTACTTATTAAATATACAGGCCCCTTAGGATCCCAAGTGCTTATGACGACTCTTCCATCTGACATGAAATCCAATCCACCAACCTTAGGCTTGAAGTCTTTCGGTTTTGCTTGAAATACATCAAATGAAGGGTGGACTTCTTCCACAGGTACTTGATCGCCAGGAATTGCTTGCCCTCCCGCCATAGGCAGACTTGTTCCTTCAATTGTTGATTCTTCTGATGCATCGTGGAAGATGGCCGATGGCGGTATCACAACCCAACCATCTTCATAAAAAGGCTTGTAGTTAAGCGAAAGAAATTTACCTCCTTCACCCTGGTAAAACTCCAAGCGGAATGGATGATAACCTTCTTTAAGATTTATGGTTGTTTCTTTATATTCGACTCCATGGTTTCCATCATTGTCTAGGACTATTTCATCGTGTAAGTATAAGATAGACCCATCATCGCTCCATATCCTAAAAGAATATTCTCCTTCTTTTTCTATATGTATCATACCTTCACCAGTGAGCGCAAAGTTTACTGTTAGATCTTTAAAGTCTGCACCATTTAAGTTATCAAAGTTTGGTAAAATTCCGGCATATTTTGTTGGGCTCTGAAAGGTAGCTTTGGGCATTTTAGAAACGCCACCTATATCCCATACTTTGGTAATAGCTCCAGGCATCAAAGCGTCAGGATCAATTGTTGAATCTGATTCATATGATTTGACAATTTCTTTGCCTTCATTATTTTGGTCTTTATCGGGGTCGGCAAGGCTTAAAACATATTTGACCATTTCTCTCAGATGAGTGTCAGATAAGTCAGGGTGGGCGTTCATGATTTCTTCACCCCAGATACCAGTTCCTCCTCCTTTTATTTTTTCCATCAATAACTTGATGTTGTCTTCAGTTTCATGGTATTTTTTTGCGACCGAAATATATGCAGGTCCTATTGTTTTTACTTTATTATTATGGCAAGTCTTACAATCGTTTTTTGCAATTAATTTTAAACCTAAGGGTGCAGTACTTTCGTCTACCAGCGAGGCTTCAATTTTATTTGGATCAGCCAATCCTGCAAAACGTAACCTTGAATTAAAATCTGTGGTTCCATTTGAAAGAGTAAGTTGGCCTTCTTGTTCCAAAAGCGTTTTTCCTTCAAACTTAAATTCTGTTTCTTTGGTAGATGTCCATTTGCCTTGAGCATCAATATCACTTCCAACCACCAATGATGAAACGTTGGCTTTTAATATCAAGGACTCTCCATCCGATAATCCAGTAACATTAAAACTTCTGTTGAAGACACGTTGACCACGTTCATTCTTAATTACTTCCGGACTTTCTGATACCTGAATCGTATTGCCATCAGGTTTGGTCAATTGATAATTCAGTAATACTCGATCATCTGTAAATCGATGACCTTTATAATCTACTTTTAATTCCGACGTAATGTTCCCATCTGATAAACTCCAAGGATTCTCAAACTTGTTTATCGTATAGGCATAACCATATGAAGTAGGTTGGGGCCCATGGGCATAATCATATACGGCCCCTTCAAAACTTACGCCTCCATTCCACACCTTATACATAGAAGCTTTGTCTGTTCTATAAGCCACCCAAGCATTGCTGTCCATGGCAATCGTAATAATTCTAGGAATCTGATCTAGGACAGATCGAAATACCCATGGGTCATGGGATCTTGTGGTTGTTGTTGATTTTGAGGAAGTTGATTCTGGTGCACAATTGATGAATGTAGAAACTATAATTAATAGTAGTGTAAGTTTTTTCATATTTGTATCTCAGCTTAAGTGTTCTAAGATACTTATTTCTACAGAAGATAATAATGGAATGATATTACATATTGAAACCGCGACCAGTACTTGCTCAGTAGCACTTTCTAAGGAAGGTAAAATGATTCATGCAGTCAATGAAGCTGAATCCAACATGCATACCAAGCGGTTAAACTTAATGATAGACGAACTTTTGAGGGTAAAAAACCTTACAATTAATGATTTAACGGCTATTTCAGTCTCAATTGGTCCAGGGTCTTATACAGGACTGAGGGTAGGGTTGGGAGCTGCCAAGGGCCTTGCTTTTGGGTTAAATATCCCAATTATTGGCATCAATACGCTCCAATCTCTTGCCTATCCCTTTAAAAATGAAAACCCAAAAACAGTTATTTCGGCCATTGATGCGCGACGAAATGAGGTTTATTTGGCAATTTTTAATTCTGAAATAGAACATATTAAAGAAAATCATTGTTTGATAATAGAAGAAGGACAATACCCAGCAGATTGGCCGGACCCTCAAAAATTGATTGTTTGTGGAAATGGAGCAGAAAAAATTGCCCAATTACTGGACAATTTTGACTTTGAGCATCATATAACAGCATGTTTAGCAGAAAATCAGGTTGAACTTGCTTATAAGAGATATATAAGTAGTGATTTTGATGATTTAGCCTACTTAAAACCCGATTATCTGAAACCCCCAAACATCACTCAAAGCAAAAAAAGCCTCCTTTAGGAAAGAAATTTGACGATCATATTACATAAAATCGGCAAATATCGACCTGTTTAACATTTTGGTACAGTTTTGGTAAAAAGTATCACGTATTCCGCGAACTAAATAAAAAAACTTACCTAATGAGAAACAAGAAAAACGAAACTGTTACTCTTAAGAAAGGTGGCAATGAAGTACAACTGGATTACGCTGATTTGCGTAAAGCAGTTTTGGTTCTAAGAGCAGTTAATCACAAACTGCGTCAAAGAATCATCGATTTGCTTGAGGATGGTGAAACAATGACTGTAACGGATATTTATATCAAGTTACGTTTAGAACAGTCAGTTGCTTCACAACACCTTGCTATCTTAAGAAGAGTTGGAGTTGTTTTAACTGAAAGACAAGGAAAATTCATTTACTATTCTTTAGACAAGGACAGATTAGCACAGATTGCTAACCTTGTTGAGGATTTAGCTGGATAATTTCAAAAACCCTTTTTAAACTTGACCCTATAAGGAATATTTACTTTATACGTTATTTACTTACAGACTATCAGTCGCTTACGAATTAAAAAAATATTACATATTTCTTTTTATACATTAAAGAAATTTATATATTTGAGCTAAGGTTGTCAAAATAAGAAATAATGAACGAAGCTAAAATTAGGTTCAGTTCCGAGAAGTTATACGTCTCGACTGAACTAATGAGAGCAATTGCTCACCCCCTGAGGTTAAAAATCCTCGAGTACATAGATCAGAACGATAGAATTAAAGTAAATTCGATTTATGGCCATCTTCAAATAGAGCAGTCACTGACCTCTCAACATTTGAAGATTCTGAAAACAGCAGGTGTTGTTTCAGCAATGAAAGAAGGAAAATTTATGTTCTACAGTATTAACTATCCTATCATCGATAGAGTAAATAATGCTATGATCAATTTTCTGAAAGCCGAAAAGCCGATTGGAAAAGCTTAAACTAGAAATTACCAACAAGAAATACAATCCTACCCACAATGGGTAGGATTTTTTTATTGCTCTAGATTCTCTACTTGATTTTCATTACCCACTTCCTCTTCTGCAATAACCTCTTCATTGGTCTTGAAAAAGCTTCGATAAAAAGCCAATATCGAAAACACGCCTAGTGAGATCGACGTATCTGCCACGTTGAATACTGGATTAAAAAAGCTAAACGGTTTACCTCCTCGGAATGGAATCCATTCAGGTAGGATACCTTTGTACATAGGAAAGTAAAACATATCAACCACTTTACCTCGTAAGAAAGGCGCATAACCTCCTCCATCTGGAAACATTTCCGCCACATTACCATGATATGGTGATGCCGAGAAGATCATTCCGTAGAATGCACTATCAAGTATATTTCCTATTGCTCCAGCAATTATCAATGCAAATGCAATCAGCAAACCCGTTTTTTCTTTGGCCTGAATCATTCCTCTGATGATGTAGACCAGCACACACACAAGTATGATTCTGAATATACTTAATATGTATTTTCCTACGACTCCACCAAAGGAAAGACCAAAGGCCATTCCATCATTTTCAACAAAATGAATTTTAGCCCATGATAGGCCAAACATTGGAAATCCACCACCAAGTTCAAAGGTGGTCTTGATATAAATCTTTGATGCTTGATCTATGATAAGCACCAGAAGTATGATTAGTGTAACTAAATGGCTCTTTTTCACTCTAAGGTTTAAGCCGTAAAGTTAAATTATAATCTCATTTTTTCTGTTTTGCTTGGATACTTAAGGTAGCATGAGGTACAGCTTTTAGCCTTTCTTTGGAAATTAACACCCCAGTTTCGCGGCAAACACCATACGTTTTATTGATAATTCTCACCTTGGCATTCTCTAAATGTGAAATTAATTTGCGCTGTCTTGATGCCATCGTGTAGAGTCTTTCTGTTTCCACCGTCCCGATTCCATCATCCAAGCCTTTGACCTTGGCCTCCGGACTCTCCGCGAGCTCTTCTATCTGTTTCCGATAGTATTGCAATTCTTCATTCGCTTTTTTAAGTTTAGCATCTATGAGTTCATTAAACTCACTTAGTTCTTCTGCCGAATATCTATTTTTAAGTGACATGCTGTTGTATTGTTTGAACTGAGATTACTGATTGAAGTAACTTTTGGCTCTCGAATTTTTATAAAGTTCTTAATTTTTTAGAAAATATGCTTGTTCGATTTTCCTTAATTTGACTTGTTTTTGTCGTCTTCCTAACGCTATAGACATTCATTATGTCAGTATTGAATTCTACAGCTCAGTTTGTACAGAAAAAGTTGGAACAACGCGGATAAGAATTTGAACCAAGTCCTTATCCTTTTGAAAATACATTATTTCTCAATTAAATTATCAGGCAAACTTTATATTGAAAAGTTTGTGAAAGTGGGTTAACTTCGCATTTTTATTTTCTCACGTTTCATGCAAAAGCGATGGGCAAGGCACTACACAACAAAGTAGATAAGATTGAGCTGCGAAAAGCTCTCATGGAAGAACCATTTGAAAGAACAACACTTTCATTTTACCAATATGCTCACATTGGAAATGTTCGACTATTCAGAGATCACTTATATGGACTACTTGAAAGCATAAATGTATTTGGAAGAATTTATGTGGCCAATGAAGGTATCAATGGTCAGATTTCTGTTCCCGAGCACCATGTTGCAAAACTTCGAGATAAGCTAGATCAGATTGTATTCCTTCAGAATGTAAGATTAAATATTGCAATTGAAGATGATGGCAAGTCCTTCATCAAGCTGATTATCAAACAAAGAAATAAAATCGTAGCAGATGGCCTTGATGATGAATCCTTTGATGTAACCAACAAAGGAACGCATATCAATGCACAAAAATTTAATGAGCTTACGCAAAATGAAGAAACCATTGTAGTCGATATGAGAAACCACTATGAGAGTGAGGTTGGCCATTTTGAAGGAGCGATCATTCCAGATGTTGCTACATTTAGAGAAGCACTTCCTCATGTGGAGGAGATCCTAACCGATAAAAAAGAGACGCCCATAATAATGTATTGTACAGGTGGTATCAGGTGCGAAAAAGCAAGCGCATACTATAAGCATAAAGGATTTAAAAATGTATATCAACTCGATGGAGGAATCATCGAATATGCTCGACAAGCTGAAAAACTAGGCTTGGATAATAAGTTTATAGGTAAGAATTTTGTCTTTGACGATCGATTGGGAGAAAGAATTTCTGAAGACATTATTTCAAAATGTCATCAATGTGGAAACCCAAGTGATGACCATACCAATTGCGCCAACGATCCATGCCACATACTCTTTATTCAATGTTCCTCCTGTGCTGAGAAATTTAACGCTTGTTGTTCTGATAAGTGCAAAGACTTTATGGATTTACCAGAAGAGGATAGAAACAGATTAAGGATAACAGAAGTATTTAATGGGACTAAATTTGGCAAAGGACGATACAAGGCACACCACAGTGGCGATACACTAGATTAGTCTATTAGTTTTTTCTCAAGTGCAATTCTTACCAATCCAGCCGTATTTCTTGCATTCACTTTTGCAAGCAAACTAGAACGATGAGATTCCACTGTTTTAAGTGAAATGAATAACTTCTCTCCGATTTCTTGCGTTGTAAATTCTTGGACGATCAGTTTTAATACTTCCTTTTCTCGTCTAGTAATTTTTGGAATAAATCCTTCAGACTTTGATGATGATTTTCGGTCATTCATCAAGCCTCTCATAATAGTCTGAGTAACATCTTTGCTGAAAAAAGTCTTACCACCTTCAATAGTCTGAATGGCTTGCATCAATTCTTCTTGACCCGTGTTCTTTAATATATAACCCTTTGCCCCAAACTTTAGAATTTCTGACACATAACTCTCTTGATTGAACATAGATATAGCAAGTATATTCATATCGGGAAAAGAGGCAATGACTTCCTTGCAAACCTCAATGCCATTCTTTTCTGGTAAGTTGACATCAAGAAGAATGATGTCTACTTCATTCTCTTTTAAGAATGGCATGATCGAAATACCATCGTAACATTTACCGACTACTTCAATCCCATCCTGTCTATTAAGAATGGATTCTATCCCGTCAGCGAACATAGAATGATCGTCTGCAATTAAGATTTTGGTAGCCATAAACTGGGTGTTAATTTTATATGAATTACAATATCATAAAATTATCGACAACATCAGCGAAGAACATAGGGGAAAACCCTCATTTTTTAAAATGGGTGTTTCACATGATAAAATAAATTGATTTGAGTCCTACTTTTGAATTATAAGATGACATAAAAGAGAATAAGAACTAATCCCTCGATCATCTTTTAATAGTAATGCTCATAGAAGAATGCTTTGAATGAGTAAAAATAAATTCACAAGTTGGTTAGAAGAGAAAATGGGCGCAATGATAGCTTGATTATAAAAAGCAAGAAACAGTAACAACCCATTATTTCCGTTTTTTGACGAAATCGTTGTCGACCATTTTCTCATACCAAACCCAGATAATTGAATAAAGAATCACTTATTATATTTAGGATTGACTATTGTAAATGGAAAGAAAGTGCCCTCATAAAGATGAGGGCTTTTTTTTGATACATAGGATTCATATCTTACAGCAGATGTATAACAAGCGCTACATATTTTCTTTTTATATTTTGTTTCTTAGCCTTTCGGCAAATGTTTTTTCCCAGGTTTCATCCAAATCACTAGAGGACCGATTGAACCAAGCAAGAGAGAAAAAAGATTTTCTAGAGCTGGCTGAAACATACTTGGCAATAGGTGACTTTGAGGAGGAAAACAATAGAAACTACGAAAAGGCTTTTGAGTCTTACACAAGATCAATTGAATACTTTAATCTGATTCAAGATAGCAACAAGGTGTTTCTTGTAAAACAAAAACTTGCCAATCAGTTTAGACTAACAGGACAGCTAAAAGAATCATTAGACAATTATAAGGAAGTTATTGATTTTTTTAAGAAGACAAATCAAAAACAAAAGCTTGCCAACGCATACTTGGATGTTGCCAAGTTATATGGTGACAACAATGATCTCGAACCTCAAGGGAGATATTTAGAATCTATTGAGAAGCTAGACCTTCCAGAAAATGACACTTTATTTAAGGTCATGTTTAACTTCGAAAAAATCCGATATTATCAATCTATTTCAGAATCAAGTATCGCTGGGAAATTAAGTCAAGAAACTTTAGATCTAAGTCAGAATTTAGACTCAGATTTTTTAATTGGTAAAGCATACTTTTATTTAGGTTCTTTGAATACATTCAAGGACCCAACGGCTTCTCTCGAGTATCTCAATCAAGGATATGAATATGTGAAAAATAGATCTCTGGAACCTCTCAAACTAAGCTTTCTAAAAGAGCTATCAGAAACCAATCTTAAAAAGAATAATTACAAAGAAGCTTTTGAGTTTTCAAAACTTTACAGTGAGCTTAATGACAGTATCCTAAATAGAGAAAGAGTTGTATCTATCAATAACCTTACGGTTAAATACGAAACAAGACAAAAAAATAGAGACATAAAATTATTGGAACAGCAAACGGAGTTGGCTCAAAACATAAACGCCCAACAAAGAAGAGCGCTATACGTCTTGGGTGGTGGATTGGCCCTCTTGGCTCTTGGTATTTATTTTATCATTAAATTTTTTAGACAAAAGATAAAAGCGACCCGGATTATCAATATGCAACGTGATAAACTTGACAAACAAAAAATCAAGGATCTAGAGAATGATGTAAAGATTAGTTCTATGCAGTCAGTGATCGAAGGGCAGGAATTAGAGCGTAAAAGAATTGCTCAAGACCTACATGATAGTCTTGGGGGACTATTGAGTGCAATCAAACTCCAATTTGAAAAAGTGAGATCAGATTCTGAGTTTAAGATAGAAGGTTTTGATAATGCACAAGGATTATTGGATACGGCTGTAGATGAAGTAAGATCAATTTCAAGAAACTTACAACCAAGTTCCTTGAATGACATGGGACTTGTCGCCGCAATCAACGATCTTATCAATAGATACACAGGCGGAGCTTATCCTGATATTGATTTTCAGACATATAATATTCCACGCAATCTTGATGATATGTTTGCAACGTCCATTTATAGAATTATACAAGAACTTTTGAACAATGCTATTAAGTATGCCAAGGCATCTGAGATCTTAATCCAGTTGAATAAAGAGGATGATGAACTTATTATTTCTGTAGAAGATGACGGAATAGGATTTAATACCATGTCGTTTGAAAAAGGAATGGGCCTTGAGAATGTGCAGTCAAGAGTTAAATATTTAAAAGGTGATCTTCAGATTGATAGTCAAGAAAATGTAGGTACATCCTATTTGATTCATGTAAAAATGGACAATGCCTGATTTTGATATCGCAATGAAGGCTTTGCAGCTTCCATCTCCCGTTACAGAAATTTTCACAAAGCAGCTATCGCAGAAAAACCTGTCACTTTTTATCAAAAGAGAGGACCTTATTCACCCAGAAATATCAGGTAACAAATGGCGTAAGTTGTACCTAAACTTGCTCCAAGCCAGCACGCAAGGGCGAAAGACGATCCTCACTTTTGGTGGAGCGTATTCCAACCATATTTATGCAACCGCCGCAGCGTGTAAACTTTTGGGTTTTCAATCGATTGGAGTTATTCGTGGAGAACAAATTGATGACCAGAATTCAACACTAACATTTGCGCAAGCGAATGGAATGAAAATAGTTTCTGTAAGTAGAGGACGTTATAAAAACGACAAAGAATCAATAGCACAAGAATATCCAGAAGCTTATTGTGTTCCAGAAGGAGGCAACAATGAATTAGGAAGAAACGGAATGAAAATCCTGGTCGATGAACTCAAACAAGATTTTCCAAACCAAAAAGTAAAATTATTGGTTCCGATCGGTACTGGCTGTACCATAGGCGGATTGATTAATTTTTTGCCAGATAATTTTTCGGTCATTGGCATCAATGTTTTAAAAAACTTAGGGATTGATGTCGAGCTGAAAAGCTGGATAGAAAGAGAACCTTGTGACTATGAAGTCAATCATGAATTTCATTTTGGAGGTTATGCCAAAGCCAATCAAGTCTTAGTAGATTTTATCAATTCGTTTTATAGTGAGCACGCCATTCAATTAGACCCGATTTATACATCTAAAATGCTTTTTGCAATCACAGATCTTATCAAAAAGGATTATTTTTCTGAAAATGATACGATTGTTGCACTTCATACTGGCGGCTTGCAAGGGATCAATGGTTTTAACCAAAGATACAGCAAGAAATATGGAGCAATTAAATAGACTCAGTTAACTTCTGAATGACCTTAAATTCTGAAAGGAACACCTTACCAATAACTCTTAGGACTGTATAAACAGGAATGGCCAAAACCATCCCAATAATACCACCCATCTGTGCTCCAATCAATACAATTAAAAAGATTTCCAAAGGATGCGCTTTTACCGATCGACCAAAAATGATAGGTTGGATGATGAAGTTGTCAATCAATTGCATGATAACAAATACGATAACCACTTTCCCCATCACTGGGAGGAGTTCATTGTAAAAGGACAAATCAAGATTAGATGTAAATGTAATCGCCATGGCAAATGTTGCCCCTAGAATGGGCCCTATATATGG